>DKAR01000182.1 GCA_002450895.1 Proteobacteria bacterium UBA6921 | reverse complement strand
GCTCGACGTAACGCCGCTGTCACTCGGTATCGAAACGCTCGGTGGCGTAATGACCAAGCTGATCGACAAGAACACGACGATTCCGACGAAGGCAACGCAGGTCTTCTCAACGGCGGAAGACAGCCAAACGGCGGTAACGGTACACGTGCTGCAAGGTGAGCGCGAAATCGCTTCGGCGAATAAATCACTCGGCCGTTTCGATCTGCAGGATATTCCGCCGGCGCCGCGCGGGATGCCGCAAATTGAAGTTACATTTGATATCGACGCAAACGGCATACTGAATGTCGGTGCGCGCGACAAGGCGACGGGAAAGAAACAGTCGATTGTCATTAAGGCATCGAGCGGTTTGTCTGAATCAGAAATCCAGCGCATGGTGTCGGATGCGGAAACGCATCGCGATGAAGACCGCAAGTTCCATGAACTGGTCGACGCACGAAATAAGGCCGAGAACCTGATGCATGCGACGAGCAAGTCGATGGCAGAACTGGGCGCCAAGCTGGAAAGCGGCGAGAAGAAGCGCATCGAAGACGCAATCAGCGCATTGAAAGATGCATTGAAGTCGGATGACAAGGCCACAATCGAAGCGAAGACGAATGCGCTGGCCGAAGCGTCCGCAAAGATGGCGGAACGTCTCTACGCCGATAAGCAACAAGGTGCCGGCCCGGCACCCGGTGGTGGCGCCGCCGGCGGACCTGGCGCCGGTGCAGGCAAGGATGATGTCGTCGATGCCGAGTTTGAAGAGGTTCGTGACGACAAGAAGTAAACGCAACCAGATGTGGCCGTGGTGAGCAGCCCGGCCTCAATGCGACAAGGCGCGGCACGGTCCGCGCTTTGTCATTGATGAAATGTCCCCACAACGACGCACGGAACAACAGACTTCATCATGTCGAAACAGGATTATTACGAAGCCCTGGGTGTGCCGCGCAACGCGAGCGAGGCAGATATCAAGAAGGCCTATCGCCGGCTTGCGATGAAATATCATCCGGACCGAAACCCCGGCGACAAGGAAGCGGAAGAAAACTTCAAACAGACCAAAGAAGCCTATGAGGTCTTGACGGACGCGCGCAAGCGCGCGGCGTACGATCAATTCGGTCATGCGGGTGTTGATCCGAACGCCGGAATGGGTGCGGGTGGTCCCGGCTTCGGCGCCGGCGCAAGTTTCAGCGATATTTTTGGCGACGTCTTCGGAGACATCTTCGGCGGCGGTGGCGGACGCGATCGCGGCGGGCGTGTCTATCGCGGCGCCGACTTGCGTTACAACCTCGAGCTGTCTCTCGAAGAAGCGGTCAATGGCACGACAGTGAAGATTCGTGTGCCCTCGCATGTGGCGTGTCAGACCTGCGGTGGCAGCGGTGCGAAGAAGGGTACCAGCCCGACCACATGTTCCACTTGTGGCGGCCACGGACAGGTGCGCATGCAGCAGGGCTTCTTTTCACTGCAGCAGACCTGCCCGCGTTGCCGGGGCAGTGGCACCATCATCAGCGATCCTTGTACGACATGCCGCGGCGAAGGGCGCGTGGAAGAACAGAAGACGCTGTCGGTCAAAATTCCTCCGGGAGTCGACAACGGCGATCGAATTCGCCTTTCCGGCGAAGGCGAAGCCGGTCAGATGGGCGGTCCACCCGGCGATCTGTATGTGCAGGTTGCGGTTAAAGAACATCCGCTGTTCGTGCGCGACGGCGCCGATCTCTACTGCGAAGTTCCCATCGATATTGCGACGGCAGCATTGGGTGGCGAACTCGATGTGCCGACGCTCGATGGACGTGTGAAATTGAAGATTCCTCCCGAGACACAAACCGGAAAGTTGTTTCGCATGCGTGGCAAAGGCGTTCGCTCCGTGCGCGGCGGGCAAACCGGCGATTTAATGTGTAAGGTCTCGGTAGAAACGCCGGTCAATTTGAGTGGTAAACAAAAAGAATTGCTGCGTGCGTTCGAGGAGTCGCTGCGCGATAACGGGACGAAGCACAGTCCGCGCACCAGTTCCTGGCTTGATGGCGTCAAGAAATTCTTCGATGAAATGAAGTTCTGACAATGTCGAACCGAAACCCGACCCATGCTACTCGCCGGCGCACGCTGGGATTCATGCTTGCAAGCGCGCTAACCGTATTTGCCACTCCGCTGTTCGCCGCGGAGGGTGACGATTCCACGCTGAAGTTTCCTGGCGAAGCCCCGGCCCATCGCGTCGTGTATCAATTGAACAAGGCGGACCCGGAATACCAGCAACATGTGCTGTTTTCGGTCGGCGCGATGCTGCGCAAGTACGGGGACGATGTCCGCATCGTGGTGGTCGCGATTGGGCCCGGAATCCATACCCTCGCCAAGAAGCCCCAACGCCCCGTGAGTGAAGAACTCAAGGCGAAAATCCGCAGCCTCTCGGAGTATGGCGTTGAATTTCACGCCTGCGGAAACACCATGAAAAGCCTCAAATGGACCGACGCGGATATGTTACCGTTCGCGAAAGTCGTTGAAGTCGGCGCATCCGATTTGATGGAGCTGCAGGAACAAGGCTACGCCTACATCAGTTGGTAAGAGGTGGGTTTTCCGCATTGGTAGTTTGAAAGGGATTAGGGGACGTTTGGCATGGCCGCAATCACGCGAGTTGCAATCACCGGGGCTTCCGGTCGCATGGGGCGCGCGCTCATCGAAGCGGCGCACGGCTCCGATGTCGTCAAGGTCACCGCGGCGTTTGAGCGAAAAGGTTCGTCTCTCGTCGGAGCAGACGCCGGAGAAGTAAGCGGCGTTGGCAAATTGGGTGTTGCGATCGCCGATGATGTCGCTGCCAAGGCAAGCGATTTCGACGTGTTGATTGATTTCACCCGTCCTGAAGCAACGCTGGATTACGTCAAGATCTGCGCGAGTGCGCGCAAGAAACTCGTCATCGGCACCACCGGATTCAGCGCGACACAAAAAAATGAAATTGCGGCCGCGGCCGCGAATGCCGCAATCGTAATGGCGCCGAATATGAGCGTTGGCGTCAATCTTTGTTTCAAACTTTTGGAGCTTGCCGCCCGGGTGCTGGGTGATGGGGTGGATATCGAGATCATCGAGGCGCATCACCGCCACAAGGTGGACGCCCCGTCGGGCACGGCGCTGCGCATGGGCGAGGTGGTGGCGGCGGCGCTCGGCCGCGACCTGGCCAGCTGTGCCGTGCACGGGCGGCAGGGCGACACCGGGGAGCGCGATCGGCGCACGATCGGTTTTCATGCGCTGCGCGGCGGCGACATCGTCGGCGA
>DKAR01000010.1 GCA_002450895.1 Proteobacteria bacterium UBA6921 | reverse complement strand
CTTCTTGCCTTCGCGGATCACGTTACGAAAGTAGTGATGCGCAAAGGTGGGCTCGATTCCGTTGCTGGCATTATTGGCCAGTGACAGCGAAATGGTTCCGGTCGGTGCGATTGACGTATGGTGGGTGAATCGGGCTCCTACGCGGGCCAACTCCTCAACCAGGTCCGGTTCGAATTCCGCGATGCGCTGCATGTAGCGACTGTACTTCGCGTGGAGCGTGCGACCTTTGACGATGTCGCCGATCTTGAACCCGTCACGAACCATTTCCGGGCGCTTCGTCAGCATTTCGGACGTCACCGTGTAGTCACTTTCGAGTACCGGCGCCGGTCCTTTTTCCAGCGAAAGTTCCAGTGCGACTTTCCATCCTTCGGTGGCCATTTCGCGCGTCACACGTTCGGCAAACTCAAGGGATTCCTTGGAGCCATACTTCATGCGCAGCATGGTGAGCGTGGAGCCGAGTCCAAGGTAGCCCATGCCATGGCGTCGCTTGGAATAGATCTCGTCGCGCTGCTGTTCAAGGGGCAGGCCGTTAATTTCAACGACGTTATCCAGCATGCGCGTGAAAATCGCGACCGTCTTGCGGTATTCATCCCAGTTGAAGTGGGCGCGGTCGGTAAAGGGGTCTTCAACAAACTTGGTCAGATTAACCGAGCCCAGCAAGCACGACCCATATTCCGGCAGCGGTTGCTCGCCACAGGGATTGGTCGCACGAATGTTTTCGCAGAACCAGTTGTTATTCATTTCGTTGACCATGTCGATCAGGATGAATCCCGGTTCGGCATAGTCATACGTCGACGACATGATTACGTCCCAAACGCGACGGGCTTTCAAAGAGCGATAGACGCGGCAGGCGACCTTGCCCTGGCTGTTAACGATGTACTTTCCCTTGGTAGGCCAATCGCGCCAGATAACCTGTTCCGAATCCTTGAAATCGATCTCTTCGGACTCGGCTTCTTTTTGAGAAATGGGGAATGCCAGCTGCCACATCGCATCGGCCTTCACCGCCTCCATGAATTCTTTGGTAATGAGCAACGACAGGTTGAATTGGCGCAACCGTCCGGCTTCGCGTTTTGCGCGAATGAAATCCAGCACATCAGGATGCCCGATATCGAATGTGGCCATTTGCGCGCCACGTCGACCACCCGCCGAGGAAACGGTAAAACACATCTTGTCGTAAATATCCATGAACGACAGTGGCCCGGATGTATAGGCGCCAGCACCGGCGACGAAGGCGCCCTTGGGGCGCAGCGTCGAAAATTCGTACCCGATTCCACAGCCCGCCTTGAGTGTCAGTCCGGCTTCATGGACTTTTTGCAGGATGTCGTCCATGGAGTCGCTGACGGTACCGGAAACCGTGCAATTGATGGTTGATGTGGCCGGTTTGTATGCCAATGCGCCGGCATTGGAGGTAATGCGGCCCGCCGGAATCGCGCCGTGGCGCAGGGCCCAGAGAAACTTTTCGTACCATTCCGTGCGTTTTTCTTCCGTGGTTTCGACATCCGCCAAAGCGCGGGCGACGCGCTGATAGGTGCTGTCCATGGTCTGGTCAATGACCATGCCGTCTTTCGCCTTGAGACGATATTTCTTGTCCCAAATATCCAGCGACGCGGATTGGTAGGGAATTTCAGTCACGCTGGCTGCCCCGGATTTAAGTTGAGCAATTTTCATTGTTTTGGCTTCCCCTCACATAAATTTGAGTCTGTGATTGATAGGAGTCTGATTACCGGCTCACTTTTCCGACTCTCGAATGACGTGCCGACCGAATAGTTTCGTCTTACCTTGCGAGGGCTGGTCGGAAACGACGCAACGCCGCGCGAAGATGCGGCCTTCCCCGGGTGCGGTGATACCACTCAAATGCACCGCCGGGATCCTTGGCGTACAACACGTCTTGGAAGTTTCGAAGATCAGGACCAACACAACATATTGTGTTGAGAAACGAATTAAAGCCCTAGATATAGCGTCTGTCAATGAATTACCAAGAGATTTTTCTGGCCATATTTTTCAACCGCCTAGCAAAAATTGCGGTGAGTTTTTGTTCATCGCTTGAAATTTTTACGGGCGCTCCTATTTCGTCTGACATCAGACGAATTCGGCTTAACAAAGGAGGCCACCCATGAACGTTCTTCGCTACGACCCCTGGCGTTTGTTCCACCAATTGCAACGCGACACCTCGAACCTCTTCGACGTGCGCAATTCCACTGCATCCGCGCCTCGGTGGGCGCCGGCTGTCGACATTGAGGATTATGCCGACCGCTATGTCATCCGTGCCGATCTTCCGGGCGTCGATCCGAAAGACATTGAGATCCAGACCGAAGACGGGGTGCTGACAATCCGTGGAAACCGCGAGGATGCGAAGACCGCTGATGCCAAGGTGGTTACGCGAGAGACGACGCGAGGCACCTTCGTGCGCCGGTTTACACTTCCGGATCGGGTTGATACCGAGGCCATCAAGGCACGCAGCGCGAACGGCGTTTTGGAAGTGACGATTCCGAAGTCGACGGCAGTGCAACCCCGTCAGATCAAAGTCGAACATTAAAAGTTCAATCAAAATCCTTGCGGGGCGCCAATGGCGCCCCTTTTTGTTGTGAACTATTAACGCGGTGGAATTATTCGACGATCGCGGCGGTCAATGCTTTGCGACGAAGTTGAAAAGGAAACAGGACACCATGAATAACTCGAAAGTTTTCGCTGGACTACTGATGGCCATGACCAGTCTCGCTCCGGTGGCGAACGCGGCATTGCCGATGACCGATGGCCAAGGATCCCCGCTCCCGACGCTAGCGCCAATGCTCGAAGGCACCACGCCGGGAGTAGTGAACATATCAACGCGTGGTACCGTGCGTGTGCAGGAAAATCCGCTGTTACAGGATCCGTTCTTCCGGCGCTTTTTCGATGTCCCGGATCAACCCCAGCAGCGCGAGACGCAGAGTCTCGGATCGGGCGTCGTTGTTGACGCACAACAAGGTCTGATCATCACAAACAATCATGTGATCCAGAATGCCGATGAAATCAGCGTCACCCTGCGTGACGGTAGAACGCTGAACGCAAAATTGGTGGGCACGGATCCCGAAGCGGATGTTGCCGTAATCAAAGTTACCGCGGAACGTCTCACCGCAATTCCGATGGCGGACTCAGATCGAATTCGCGTCGGAGATTTTGTTGTCGCCATTGGTAATCCCTTCGGATTAGGCCAAACAGTAACATCCGGGATCGTCAGCGCCCTGGGCCGTACCGGCTTGGGCATCGAGGGCTATGAGGACTTCATCCAGACGGATGCCTCCATCAATCCGGGGAACTCTGGCGGCGCCTTGGTCAATCTGCGGGGCGAACTGGTAGGAATGAACACGGCCATCATCGCCCCGGGCGGCGGCAACGTCGGAATCGGATTTGCCATTCCGGTGAACATGGTGCGCGACATCATGGAGCAGCTGGTCAAATTCGGTGAGGTGCGGCGCGGACGGCTGGGAATCTCGATTCAGGACCTGACACCGGAATTGGCCAGTGCATTCGGCATCGAAGACCGGGCGGGTGCAGTAATTGCGCAAGTTGTACCCGGATCTCCGGCCGACAAGTCCGGAATCAAGGTAGGTGACGTTGTTCTGCAGGTTAACGGGCGAGGTGTACGTAATGCTGGCGAACTGCGCAATCGCGTGGGGATGCTTCGAATTGGCGAGAAAGTCGGCTTGAAACTGCTGCGCGATGGCAAGCCCAAAGAGGTCGTGGCGACGGTCGCCGAAGCGCCGCAACAAAAACTTCTTGGAAAATCCCTGTTTCCGAAACTCGATGGAGCGGTCTTTGGCAACATCGAAGAGCTGCCAACGAATCGTTCCAACCGCGATAAAGGCGTCATCGTTCTGGAGGTTGGGCGTGGAAGTCCGGCCGCGCGTTCGGGGTTGCGCAAGGACGATATTATTTATTCGGCCAACCGTGTCGCGATTGAAAATCTGGACGATTTGAAGCGTGCGGCAAAGCGATCCAACGAAGGAATTCTCTTGAATATCCAGCGAGGTGACGCGGCGCTATTCCTGCTTGTTCGTTAGGCGAACAGGCTGGTGCCGAACGACCTAGCGGCAGTGCGCGATGAGCGCACTGCCGGCCAGGGCGCCGGCGGCATCCGCAACAAGGTCGCGCCAGCTCCAGCCGACGCGGCGAACTTCAGAGTCGTAAATTTCCTTTCCCGCTCCAATCGCCATCGTAAAAGCAAACGCGCTCCGCATGGCACGACAGTCCGATTGGTTGTCATTTAGGTAGGCCTGCGCTGCAGCTGCCGATATCGCTGTCGATACTCCGAAATGTTTAGCCTTATCGGCGCGAAGCCAGGGATCATCGCGATTTGGAATCGGCGCACATGCGCTCGCGCACAAAGCGCCGAACAGGACAAAGAGTCTAATGTCCGGCATAAAGCTGGTGTACCAAGTCTTCGTGGTGGGCAAGAATCCGGGCGCGCCGCAGTTTTAAAGTCGAAGTTAACAAACCATCCTCGACGGTCCACGGTGTGCGCGAGACCGCGAGTTTTCGAATCTGTGCATACCCGGGAAACGCCCCGGTCAGTTTTCCAATGCGTTCCAACAAGCAGGATTCGATTTTCTTTTGTGTCGACGCATCCTTCAGCTCCGGATTGACGCCAATGGATTTTGCAAATTCTGAAAACAGTTCTTCATTGGGGACAATGAGGGCGCTGAGATAGGGTTTCCCTTCCCCTAGGACCAAGACCTGCTCAAACAGAGAGTCCGAGAGTATTGCGAGTTCCATATCGGCCGGCGGTACCTTTTCGCCATTTGCCAGCACTATGATTTCCTTCAGCCGCCCGGTAATGAAGATGTGATTGCGCTCAATGCGCACCAGATCGCCGGTATGCAGCCACCCATCGCCATCAATGATTTCCCGGGTTGCCTCCGGATTTTTCCAATACCCAAGCATCACGCTATCGCCGCGCGTCAGCAATTCACCGCGATCATCGACTTTTATCTCGACGCCGACCAATGGAACGCCGACGCTCTCGGGAATATTGTCATCTGGGGGGTTGCCGCTGATGATTGGGCTGGCCTCCGTGAGCCCATAACCCTGAATGAGGTTCAGGCCCAGCCCGATGAATGTGCGCGCAATGTTTGCAGCCAGGGGTGCGCCGCCACAAATCGCAACACGAAGTCGACCACCGAGGTTTTGCATGACCTTGCGCGCGACAAGCGCGTTTAGAATTGGCCAGGCAAGCAGCGTTGCGTTCGCGGAAGAGCGGTGTTGGGCAATTTCAAACTGTTTCCATCCCACGGTGCGGGCGCACTCGAACAGCCAGCGCGCAACGCCCGATTTCGAAGCCAGCTGGTCTTCGATGCGCCGATGCACGCGCTCATAGATGCGCGGAACAGAAATCAGAATTGTCGGACGCACCGATTTGAGATCTTCGCCGAGCTGCGGAATCGATCGGGCAAACGCGACGCTCGCACCCGCCATCATCGGGATGTAATACCCCAGCGTTCGCTCCAGCATATGCGATAGCGGAAGAAACGATAGGAAAACGTCCTCCGGAAAGACGTTGACCAGTTGAACGCCGCCAAACGCGTTGCTGAGAATGTTCTTGTGGCTCAGCATGACACCCTTGGGTCGACCCATCGTGCCCGAGGTGTAAACAATCGAGGCGAGTGAGTCTGGCGCCATATCAATCGGTTCGAACCCATTTGCTGCGGCAGGCAGCCACTCATCTACCGAACATATGTTTGCCAGTGCAGTGTCGGGGCACGTCAGGACGGTGACAACGCGCCGCAGGTTACGCAGATCTGCATGAATAGAATCGAGAGATCCCACCTGATCGGGGCCGCCCACGAGTAGCAGGCGCACTTCGGCATCGCGCAAGATATAGCTGACGTTTTCCGCGCGGTCGTTGGTAAAAAACGGGACGACGACCAGGCCCAGGCTGAGTGCCGCCTGTTCCATGAACACCCACTCACGACTGTTCGGCAGCATGATGCCGACGGCGTCACCGGCGGCAAGGCCTTCCTTCAGCAACGCGGCACGCCAACGCGAAACCTCGGCGACGACGTCTTTCCATTGAATCGTTTTCCATGCCTGCGCCGCTGTTTCGTACCAACTGTAAGCGGGAAGCGAGGGTGTACGTCGCGCGCGCTCAACGAGGAGGTTCGGGAGCGTCCGGGCGGTCGTCGGGTCGATCAGGTGGGGGAGTCGGGTCACTGGCGGGTTCAGATTCGGTTTCTGTCGTTGGGTCTCTTGGCGAGTCTATGGGGGCTGACAACTCGTTGAGTATAGAACTTCGTTCCTGTTCGGGTTCCTCGGGCGAGCTGAATGGCGCGGTTCTCTCCGTTGGCGGTTTTACGCCGGACGGTGCAGTCGCGCCGCCCTGAGCTGCGTAAAAATGGCGTGAGACCGTCCTAGAATGTCGGATAAAAAATCGGGTTCGTGATTTCGGATTGTGATTCACGGGGGCGGGTAATGTCGCCGCCAGTTCGATGGCTTCGCGGTCCGTCACGTTAGCGATGCCTTTCCCGAAATATTTTCGCGCGGCAGCGTCTACCCCATAAACGCCTTGCCCAAATTCAGCAATATTCAGATACATCTCGAGAATACGCCGTTTGGGCAGATTCTTTTCCATGAAAAAGGTGAAAACAAGTTCGTGCCACTTTCGTAGCGGATTTCGCGACGGGCTGAAAAAAAGATTCTTCGCTGTTTGTTGTGAAATTGTGCTTCCGCCGTATTTGAATCGCCACTTGGACAGATTCGTTTCCATCGCGTCCTGGAACGCTTCGCTGTCAAAGCCGGAATGCTGGTAAAACCGGCTGTCCTCGGCGACGACGACGGCGCGGATGACAGCAGTCGGTATCGTCGCAAGACTGACGGGTTTCCACTGCAGGGGAGGAAGCTTTGAATCTTCGCTTCGACTCTGTTCATAATTTTCAATGAAGCGTGATTTGGGGACCGGGCCCGTAGCCATCTGTTTCCAGCTTGGTAATCGAACTGCAATATAGAGGGAATCGACAACGACCAGTGCGGCGATGGCGATTGCTCCCCACAACCACCAGGATTGTCGGCGCGGAGTGCGGCCGCGCTGACGCCGGATCTTTCGCAGCGAAAACAGCGCCCGAAAACCTCGTGGCATGACGGCTTGTAGCAATGGTGAACGGGAATCGGACATAGCGACGAAGCAAAAAGTATACTTGAGTTCGTTGAATTTCGAATCTGAGGTGTGTCGTGCGAGATTTTTGGGAGCAGCGCTATTCCGAAGCCGGTTGGGCCTACGGCACCGAGCCCAATGAGTTCCTGCGATCACAAGGCCGGTTTATTCATGCCGGGCAAAGCGCCCTGGTGATTGGTGATGGCGAAGGTCGCAATGGAGTATGGCTGGCACAGCAGGGAATGCGAGTCCTGAGCGTTGATTATTCCTCCGCAGGTTTGAAAAAAGCCCGCGCGCTTGCCGCAGCGAAAGGGGCTCGAATCGAGACGGAACACGCCGATCTGGGTTCGTGGAATTGGCCGACGAATCGTTTTGATCTGATCGTTTCCATCTTCGTTCACTTTGCTCCGGTACTGCGGCGTCACGTCCATCAGTCGATGGTTGCTGCACTTAAAGACCAGGGGACAATCATTCTTGAGGCGTTCACTCCGCAGCAGGTGAAGCACACCAGCGGCGGACCCCGTGATCCTGTGATGCTCTATTCGATCGACGATCTGCGTGAAGATTTTTCAGCGGCGCGAGTTGAATTGCTGGAGGAATCCGAAGTTCATCTGGAAGAAGGTAAATATCATCGCGGGACAGGCGCGGTGGTGCGCGTGATCATTCACAAGAAATGACATCGAATCTAGGCGCGACGATGTTCCATTGCGTGCGCGCGATGGGGCGCCTCAACCAGTTTTCTGGCGACAAGTTCTGCAGCAACATGGGCAATAAAGACCATCCAGATGCCTTGCGGCAGTACCCACAAAACGGCAAAAAAGTAGGGGATTCCCAGCGCGAGCGCCATATGCACGGAGCGAGTGCGCGTTTGAAGAAAAACAAAAAGCGCTGTCGCGGCAAGCGCTGTTCCGACGTTGATCCCGATCAGGGCGAGCGGAATGAGCAGCACGCCGTCTTCAGTTGCGGGTAGCCACGCCTCCGATGGATGGGCGGAATCCCGAGGTTCATTGGCGACCTGTGCACGGCGAAACATCGCGGACGTCCACGCATAAAAAAGTACACCGCCAACAAGCAGCAACATTGCAAACAGCATCATCCCGACGTCGAAATAAAATTTCGACGCGAGCAAATATGTCATCAGTGCGACAGCACCAGTGGCCTTAATGAGAAAATGCGATTGTGGAGATATGAGACGATCGGCGCGCATGGCATACCCTCCCTGGTATCTTGTTGCTCGCGCCGTTCGTGCGCGACTTAGTTTCCAGCCACTTGTCGCAGCGTTCGGGGAATTGCCTTGGTTGTACCGGTCGGAAGCTGAGTGACGTTGCTCGGCTTGCTGCGCATGCGCAGTGCGCCATCGAAGTACGCACCCTTTTGAATCTGGATGCGGGAGCTGACGACGCTGCCCGTTCCTGTTGCGCCGCGAACAAAAAACACGCGATCTGCGGCCAGATCGCCATGGAATTCGCCACGAATGATGGCGAGGTCACAAATAAGATTGCCGTCCCAATGCGCGCCGTCTGCAATATAGACAGCCCCCTTGATGAGTCCGTTACCTTCAAAACGCCCTTTCAAACGCACACTGCCTTCAGCGCGTATTTCTCCAAGAAAGGTAAACTCGAGTGGAATATCGATGATTTTGGCCATACTGTTTCCCTGATGTGCGTGTGTCCGGCAGCGTGTGTAAGCCCTTGATAGGGCTGCTAAGAGCCTCCTAAAATACACGTCGCGTTTTCAAATTCCAAGGCCAGATTTTTGACGTCTTTTTACCCATCTGCTGCGCCGATTGTTGGGGTCTTCGATTCCGGGGTCGGCGGCCTTTCCGTGCTGCGCGAGATACGTGCCTTGCTGCCCGAAGTCGGCGTCGTGTATCTCGGTGATTCGGCACACATTCCGTATGGCGGGAAGTCCATGGACTACATCCAGCGCCGGGCGGAAACCATCAGCCGGTTCTTGCTGGGTCGGGGCGCGGCCGCGTTGGTGGTCGCCTGCAATTCGGCCACGGCCGCCGCCGCCGCGATGTTGAGAGCTCGATTTTCTGTCCCGATTGTGGGAATGGAGCCGGGTGTCAAAGTCGCTGTGAACCAGACCAAGACGGGCGTGGTCGGTGTGCTAGCCACGGAAACGACGCTGGCGAGCCAAAAGTTCGCTGCGTTGCTTGGACAGCACGCGGGCAATGTTCGTGTGGTGGTGCGCGCGTGTCATGGTTGGGTTGAATCGGTGGAGCGCGCAGACCGCAGCAGCCCACAGCTCAAAGCGGCGGTACGACGGGAAATTGAACCGGTGCTGGCAAGTGGCGCCGATACAATCGTGTTGGGATGCACGCACTTTCCGTTTCTGGCGGATTCAATTCGCGCGGCAGCCGGTCCAACCGTTACACTGATTGATACAGGCATTCCTGTCGCGCGCGAAGTGAAGCGTCGTTTGCAGGCGCTTGATTTATCCAAGTTGGAGAACAGCGACACGCCGCGGGAAGAGTATTGGACCAGCGGTGATCCGGCTCACGCGACAAAAATTTATTCCGCCTTGCTTGATCGGAACGTCGAGGTGCGTAAAGTACCTCAAGAATTCGTTTGAACGGGTAACGAGTCGAAACAATGGCAAAATGGCAATGTCTGGTTTGTGGTTTTATCTACGATGAAGCGCTGGGACTTCCGGAAGAAGGTATCGCGCCAGGGACCAAGTGGCAGGACATCCCCGAAGATTGGGTGTGCCCCGATTGCGGCGTTTCGAAATCCGAATTTGAAATGATCGAAATCTCGTAATCAAAGCGGCGGGCGCAACCATGGCGGAGCCGGTCATTATCGTGGGCAGTGGCCTGGCGGGTTATACGCTGGCCCGCGAATTTCGAAAGCTCGACAAAAACACACCGCTTGCGATCGTGACTCGCGACGGTGGTGCGTTTTATTCCAAGCCCATGCTGTCGAATGCGCTGACGGGCGGCAAGTCGCCAGAGCAGTTGGCGGTATTTGGCGCACAAGATATGGCAACGCAGTTGCAGGCCGAAATTCTCGTGCGCACCGTCGCGACGGCAATCGACCGCGACGGAAAAACGGTTGATATTCTCGCGGACGGCGCGACGGCCAAGAGAAGTTACTCGCGGCTGGTGTTGGCCATGGGTGCCGAGCCCATCCACCTCGATATTCTGGGCGATGGCGTCGACCGACTGGTCTCCGTGAATGACCTCGACGATTACGCGCGCTTTCGTTCAGAGTTGGTGCGCGCTGAGCGAATTGCCGTGCTTGGCGGTGGCCTGGTCGGATGCGAGTTTGCGAACGATCTCTGTGCCGCTGGAAAAACCGTTCACGTCATCGAGCCGGCGCATGGGCCGCTGCAGCGGTTTTTGCCGGCGCCCGCACAGCAGGCAGTGAAGGAAGCTTTGGAGCAGCTTGGAGTTCACTGGCACTTCGGTTCGATGCTGGCTGAACTGCATCGTGACGGCGAATCGCGTCGCGCCGTGCTCAAGCGCGCCGACGACAGCGGCGAGCATATTGATCTGGACGTTGACCTCGTCCTGTCCGCTGTGGGTTTGCGTCCACGTGTCCACCTTGCCGATGCAGCCGGAGTGCAAATCGCGCGCGGCATTGTCGTGGATCGCGCACTGCGGACGAGTGATCCGGACATTTTTGCGCTGGGCGATTGCGCCGAAGTATCCGGTCATGTGTTGCCATTTGTTCAACCACTGATGAATGCCGCACGTGCTCTCGCCAAGACACTGGCCGGTCAGGAAACTAAAGTGACGTATCCGGCGATGCCGATCGTCGTCAAGACTCCGGCCTGCCCGACGGTCGTGTTACCGCCGCCGGATCGCCATCCAGGAAGCTGGTCTATTGACGAACGTGGTGACGGTATTCGGGCGGTCTTCAACAGCCCCGAAGGTTCACCGCTTGGTTTCGCATTAACCGGCGCCGCGACGGGCGAAAAAGTTGCGCTCGCGAAAGTGATCCCTGGTTTGCTGGAGTGAGTTGGTCCGGCGCGCGGGAGATTCGCTTTCACACGCGCGATGGCGTCGATCTGACCTATTGGTTCCACGCCGCTAATGAGCCCGTCGGGCAGGTTCTTTTCCTGCACGGCGCCGCGAGCAATCACACCCGCTGGAATGAATTTCTGAGCTCCACCGTGCTCACGAAGCGCTGGAATGTTCTGAGTCCGGATCTGCGTGGACATGGCGCATCGCGAACGCTTCGCCGGTTATCGATTGCTCAGCATTGCGATGATCTAGTTCAACTGCTGGAGCGTCATCCAACACCCCGGCTGGTGATCGCGGGCCACAGCCTGGGATCGAATCTGGCGCTGCATTTCCTGGCACGCTCCGAAATTGCCATTTCGGGCGCAGTTCTGATTGACCCGGTCATTCGCCCCATCATGAGTCATCCGATTCGGCGCGTGATGGCAAGTAGCGTATTGACGGTCGTAATGGAGTTGGTGCGGCTGGCGCAGTGGTTCGGGATACGGCGCCGTACATTTCAAACGCTGGATCTGACGCTGCTCGATCAGCATGCTCGCGAGCTCATCAAGGCAGGCCGCGAGGACGAAATGATTCGACTGTATTCTTCGGCCTGGCATGATCTGAAATACTTCCCGGTGGCGGTCTACCTTCAGGACGTACTCAACGTACTCCAATCTCTACCGCAGAAACTTCCCGTCGTACCGACGTTGATGCTTCTCTCCGCCGGTGAACAAACAGATGAACTCGCCAGCAATCGCCGATTGGCTGGCGCAATGAAACGCTGCCGTGTCGTCGAAATTCCCTGCAACCATTGGATCATGACTGTGGCGCCGGACCAGGCGAGAACTGCAATTGAGCAATACTTTTCAGAATTGACGCCGTAAGTAGTGGCGGGCAGATTAAGGCGCTTCAATTATTTTTCGGAAAGCATTTTCCGAACGAGTTCTTTGATGGATGCAGGTTCAAAGGGTTTGTCGCAAATCGCCGAAACACCGGCGCGCTGAACCTGGGCGAGGCGACTCGAATCCGATTCACTGGTGACCATCAAAATGGGTACGGAGCGTTGAGTGCTGTGCTCGCGAATATACTTCGTCAGCTCGCGCCCATCCATTTCCGGCATATTGAAATCCGTGACCACCAGATCGTAGAACTGCTGGCGCAGGGCTTTTATGGCGCTTTCACCGCTGGGGACGTCAACCACATCGTTTATACCCATGTTTTTCATCACGCGTGCGATATGGTGTCGCGCCGTAACGCTGTCATCCACGATCAGGACGCGGACCCGGTCGAGGTCAATATTGTCCAGTGCGTTTTGGTCCGGCACCAGAAAATCAAGCGTCGCAATGAGCGCATTGCGAAGGTCTGATGGTGCGAACGGCTTTGGTAGTATCGCAACGACACCGGCCTGCTTGAGCGGGTCAAGATAGCGAAACGAGGTTTCGCTGGACACGGTCATGAACAGCGTGTCCATGGTCGTCGGTTCCTTGCGTATTTTCTGCGCGAGCTCGACACCGGTGATATCCGGCAGGTGCATCGAACTGATCACGAGATCGGGAAACTCCTGTTTAACGCCTTCAAATGCGCTTTTTCCGTCCTGATACCAAAAGATGCGCTGTACTCCGATGTCGTTGAGATGACCGGCAATGATCTTGTGCTGCGTGGGCGACGGCTCGACGAGCGCCACGGTCAAGTCAGACATAGTGATGATTTCGTCGTCGCTCACGTTGTTTGCACCGAAGTTTTGATGACATGCGCAGCTTGCGCGGGAAGAAAATAGTGGTACGCGGGGACCGAATGCAGTCGATTACGGGCGTCGTACCGCAGTTCATAAAGCTCGAAATAGCGTTGCGCAAACGAACCAGGCACTTCGCGACGGGAAACCATTTCCAATAATTTTGCATTCTCGATGGTTCGTTCCAGCTCCGGGTCGATGGCGCCCAACTCCTGTTTCAAATTGGCCGGCACGTTCGCCTCGTGTTCGGGCTTGGAAAAGACCTGCAGCAGCATGCCATCGGTATACTGCCCCGTTGGCGTCAGCGACAGCAGTCTCTCGGCGGCCAATGCATCGATCATTTCCTGCAGTGTTACTGCAATGTGCTCGTTGGCTTCCAGTTTCGTGGCGCGCAGCCCCATATGGTGGGCGGTGTATCCATACACGCGATTCCAGTGCCGAATGATCTGTGTCGGGGCGTTTGCGTCCGACTGATCAATGAACAGCCGCAACACCTGCCCGGTGTCGAGGATCTTGTACAACGGATACGCGTTCCATCCGTCGGTGAACTGGTAGTAATCCTCGCCTGGCACTTGTGAGGATTCATAACCATGCTCTTTTTTGAGCAGTTCAACCACCCGCTCCGCATCGCGACGTCCCGAATGTCCGCACCGGATGGCGAGATGATCAAAGTGAATGGTCCAGTTCCGGCGCGCGGCAATTTCGAGCAAACCGATATCGGCTTTGCTGTTCAAAAGCGATTCGACGGCTTTCACCGCCACATACACGTCCAGGTCGCTGACCCACGCGGCGATCAGTTTCGCCTGGTCGTTCGAACAGAACTGGACTGCACGGCTAAACAGCTCCGTCATGAATTCTTCCGCGTACGCGTGGACGTGCGCGCGCGCGTCCGGCAAATCATTTTCAAACGCTGCGGCGGAGCGGGCCGCGCGATAGGCCGCCAGCAGATCCTGAATGCTGGCAACGCCGGAGAATATTGAACGCGCCGTACCGGTTCGCGGTCGCGCGATGAACGGTGTCAAATCAAGAACGGCGAGGTCACCGTTTTTCTTGGGGGCAATGATTTTGCGCGCGTCATCCGGATGCGGACGCAGAGTTGAAGAGGATCCGATGAAGTGGCGTGCAAGATCGGCTGCGTATTTATCGTGCGCGGAACCCACCGGCGGGTGTTGAAGTGGATTGCTCATTTCGCATTAATAACGGCAACTTAAGTGGAATCTTCAACATCAGATTGCGCGTTTACTAAACTGAATTCAATTCGTGCCGTAACTCACCCCGAGGCGTCGATAGGGAAGACTTCCATGCATCAAGTTCTGGTGTTGGGCGCGGGAAAGATCGGTTCATTGATCGCCTGCCTGCTGTCTGAATCCGGCGATTATGAGGTTCATCTGGGGGATAGGCGCGCTGATGAGCCGCAACGCGTCCGGGACAGTTGCCATACCGACAAGATGCGCGTTGCGCCACTGGATGCCACGGACCGCGAGGCGCTGCGGCAGTACGCCCAGTCTCAAAAGATTTCCACCGTCATTTCGGCCCTGCCGTATTACTGCAACCCGCTGGTTGCCGAAGTCGCACGCGACCTCAATCTGAATTACTTCGACCTGACCGAAGACGTGCAGGTGACACATCAGGTCAAGACCGTGGCGCAGGGGGCGCGTACCGCGTTTGTGCCCCAATGCGGCCTCGCGCCGGGTTTCATAAGCATTGCCGCGAACGAATTGATGCAGCGCTTTGAGTCTCTGGACACCGTCAAAATGCGCGTGGGGGCATTGCCGGTGAACCCGAACAACCGCCTGAAATATTCCCTGACGTGGTCCACGGACGGTTTGATCAACGAATACGGAAATTTTTGCGAGGCCATCGAAAACGGGCAGCTGGTCAAGGTCCTTCCGCTCGAAGGGTACGAGACCATTACCGTCGACGGGCTGCTGTACGAAGCATTCAATACATCGGGTGGATTGGGAACACTGGCGGAGACCTATGCCGGGAAGGTTCGTCGGCTGAATTACAAGACGCTGCGTTACCCTGGGCACTGCGAAAAGATTCAGTTGCTGATGAATGAGCTTCGGTTGAACGAGGACCGCGCGACGCTCAAGCGCGTCCTCGAACATTCCGTTCCCAAAACCACGCAGGATGTCGTGTTGATCTATGTCGCGGTCACCGGGCACCGTCGTGCGGAGTTGTACGAAGAAAACTATGTCAAAAAGATTTATCCGAAAACCATCGCGGGAAAAACCTGGTCTGCCATTCAGGTGACCACCGCTTGCGGAATGTGTGCAGTCGTCGATCTGGTGATTGCGGATCCCAAGCGCTACACCGGATTCGTAACGCAGGAATCCATTTCCTTCTCCGCGTTTTTGAGCAATCGATTCGGAAAGTATTACGCTTAAGCACATGAACAAGATCCTGCGAGCGCTAAAGATTGACTCCCTGAATTCCGGTGCGTGCACCGGGCCGGATAAATGGGCGCCGACCAAGGACCGCGACGTTGTCGCGTCGGAGAATCCTGCGACCGGAGAAATTCTGGCGCGTGTGACCGCGGCAACGCCGGCCGATCTCGGGCGCGTGCTGAGCGCCGCACAGGCCGCCTACGAAAGCTGGCGAATGGTTCCAGCGCCGCGCCGTGGCGAGATCGTTCGGCAAATCGCAGATGTGTTGAGGGCCAACAAGGAATGGCTTGGAAGTCTGGTTTCGTTGGAGATGGGAAAGATCAAGCAGGAAGGGCTTGGCGAAGTCCAGGAGATGATCGATATGGCGGATTTCGCCGTCGGTCAATCCCGCATGCTGTACGGCTTAACCATGCATTCCGAACGCCCGCTGCATCGCATGTACGAGCAGTGGCATCCCATGGGGGTCGTCGGTGTCATCACCGCGTTCAATTTTCCGGTCGCCGTGTGGGCGTGGAATGCGTTCATCGCGGCAATCTGTGGAAACGTTGTCGTCTGGAAGCCGTCATCGAAAGTTCCGCTCTGTGCGCTTGCGGTGCAGCATTTGTGCAATTCCGTTCTCAAGGCCAATGGCCTGCCGGCGATTTTCACCCTGTTCGTCAGCAACGATGCCAAAGTGAAAGAGAAATTTCTGAATGACGCGCGTATTTCCCTGGTGTCCTTTACCGGGTCGAGCCGCGTCGGGCATCTTGTGGCACAGACCGTTTCGCGCCGGTTGGGGCGTTCCCTCCTTGAGCTGGGCGGAAACAACGCGATTATCGTCGATGAAAGCGCCGATCTTGATCTCGCTGTACCTGCCATTCTTTTTGGAGCGGTGGGAACGGCAGGTCAGCGGTGCACTACCACACGCCGCGTGATCGCCCACCGTACTGTCCATGACGAATTAATCGATCGTCTGCGTGCGGCATATTCCCAGGTGAGCATTGGCGACCCGCTGATTGAAGGAACGTTGATGGGGCCGCTGATTGATGCGCCTGCCGTCGCGCGCTTCATCGATACTCTCAAGGAGATCAAACAGCAGCGCGGTCGAATTGTCTGTGGCGGCCATGCAATAGATCGTGCGGGGCATTTCGTTGAGCCGACCATTGTGCGTGCGCGCAATGAATGGCCGGTTGTCCAGCGCGAAACGTTCGCGCCGATCCTGTACCTCATCCCGTTTCGAAAGATCGACGAAGCCATCCAGATAAACAATGCTGCACCGCAAGGCCTTTCATCCGCGCTCTTCACGCGCGCCTTGCAGAACTCCGAGCGCTTTTTGTCCGCACGGGGGAGCGACTGCGGCATTGCCAACATCAACATTGGAACCTCCGGCGCTGAAATCGGCGGAGCATTCGGCGGCGAGAAAGAAACCGGCGGAGGGCGTGAGGCGGGTTCAGACGCGTGGAAGGCGTATATGCGCCGGCAGACGAACACGATCAACTGGAGTCAGGAATTGCCGTTGGCCCAAGGCATTCGTTTTGGTCTCTCTAAATCGAGGCGCGTGAGGAAATAGACCGGTTCACGCTACGGCCATCGAGGGCACGACATTTTCTGTCGTGATTGCCCGCCGGGCGGTATCGCAGTGCGCACGAATGGACGTGTGCTAGCATCATCCAGTGGTACATCCAGAGCTCACCCTTGCTGAGGTTCGATCGAAGCGCATGCACATTCGTGGCACCGCGTTGTTGGCATTGCTCGCATTGTTTTTGGTGAGTACGCCCCTGAGCCGAGCCGTTGCGGCCGAGCATCCGGCTGTTCCGGTGTGCCAAATCGCTCCGACCTGGTATGTCCCTTCCAAAAACGCAGTTGTTCAGGCAGAAGAGGCGCTTCAATCGCTGGTGCGCCATCGGGTGGTGCTGTTGGGCGAGCATCACGATAACGCGGATCATCACCGCTGGCAGTTGCACACGATTGCAGCGCTCGCATTTCAAGATCCAAAAATCGCTCTGGGATTCGAGATGTTCCCGCGTCGCGCGCAACCGGTGCTGGATGCCTGGGTGAACGGATCGCTCTCGGAAGAAGATTTTCTGCAAAAAATTGATTGGGAATCGATCTGGTCATTCGACCTGCAGTACTACCTCCCGATGTTTCAGCTCGCGCGGATGTATCGTATTCCGCTCATTGCGCTCAATGTCGACCGTGCGCTCTTTAATCGCGTGGCCCATGACGGCTGGGATTCCGTTCCGGACGCCGACCGAGAAGGGGTGGACGCGCCGGCGCCCGCGGGCAAGGAATATCTGCGCTATCTCGCCGGGAGTTTCCTGCGACATAATCCCTCCGATTCGGCCGGTGACGATGTGGTCACCGCGATCCAGGGCCAGAAATTCCTGCGCTTTGTTCAGGGACAACAACTGTGGGATCGCGCGATGGCTAAGGCGATTGCAGCCGTAGTGAGCAAACCGGATTCCCCGCGTGTCATAGGAATCATTGGCAGCGGTCATTTGGCCTACCGTTATGGTGTGCCGGCCCAGCTCGCAGCGATGGGGGTGAATGACGTTGCCGTGGCCTTGCCATGGGATGAGCATTTTGACTGTGGTGAACTCACGCCGGACATGGCGGATTACGTATTTGGAGTAAAACGATGACACTGACCGCAGTTGGGCGACGTGCAGTTCTTGTCGTGTTCAGCATTTTGATTCTCCACGGCTGCGCGGAAGAAGGACCGGGCAGTGCCGAAGTCGAAAAAGTCGGCGCGGCGTTTTTCGCCGCGTTGCAACAAAAGGATTTTGATCGCGCCCTGACGTTTTATGACGAGCAGTTTTTCAAGGGCCGCGACCGCGAGCAATGGAAGTCGCATCTTCAGGAAGTGCAGGACAAACTCGGTGATCTGAAATCAGCCGAACTCAAACGCCAGCAGGACGACATCCGTTACAGCGGCATGTTCCACATCTATGAATACCGGGTCACCTATGCCAATGAAGTGGCGTGGGAGACCGTTACATTGTTTGTACCGAATGGTGGGGAGGAAGCGCGCATATTCGGACATTCCATCAAAGCCAAGAGCATCCAGTGAGGTCACAATGACACGCACCATCGGCGCTATCGCTATCGCTGCCACGTTACTTTCGGGGTGCCAGACCGCCGTTAGTCCCCATGCGCGCCTTGGAATGAATTTCGAGGGGCATGGAATGGACGGAATGGTGGAATTCAAACCGGGTGAAACGTATGAGCCGCCGCGCATGCTCGATTTGAGCGCGGTCAAGCCAATGGACGATTTCACCGCGAAAATCGTCGCGCAGCGTGTGATCTACGTGGGCGAGTCACACGATCGCCTGGACCATCATCTCAATCAGCTCGAAATCATCCGGCGGGCCTATGCGGCAAACAAGAATCTCGCCATCGGCATGGAGTTTTTCCAGCAGCCGTTTCAGTTCGCGCTTGATGACTACATCGCCGGGAAAATTGATGAAAAGGACTTTCTGCGCAAGTCTGAATACTACCTGCGTTGGCGAATTGACTACCGAAACTACCGGCCCATCCTGAATTTCGCGCGCGAGAACAAGATTCCCGTACTGGCGCTGGATATCTCCGAGGAAGTTCGCAAGAAGATTGCTCGCGGCGAGACAGACACGTTGACCGATGCGGAAAAGGCCCAGATTCCTGCCGAGATCGACCGGACCAACACCGACTATCGCGAAATGCTTTCACAGGTTTTCGCCATGCACCCGGATTCGGCAGACTTCGATCGCTTTGTCGAAGTGCAACTCACTCGCGATGAAGGAATGGCGCAGACGGCGGCGGCCTGGATGCAAGCTAATCCTAATGGAAAATTTGTGGTGCTTTCCGGCGGCGGGCATTTGATTTATCGCTACGGGATTCCGAGTCGTGTAAAGCGGCGAACGGGCGTCGACGGCGTGATTGTTTTGAACGATTCAATCAAAGAGTATGACGAGAATATTGCGGATTACTTGTTGATGCCGAATCCCGTGCGGCTCCCGAAGGAGCCGCGCATTGGGGTGATGCTGGACACGTCAACACCCGGGCAATTGCGGGTGACGGGATTTGCTGACGAGAGTCCGGCAAAAAAAGCCGGAATTGAAACCGGCGATCGCTTGCTCAGCATTGACGGCCAGGCCATCGGATCGATGGCGGATCTCAAGATTGCCCTGTTGGACAAGAACCCCGGCGATAAGCTGCCCGTGCGAGTCAATCGGAAGGGATGGTTCGGTTCTGAAAAGGAACTGGGGTTGGAAGTAACGCTTTACTGACAATTCTGGTTTGCGCCGCGAATGCAAGTCGCATAGCAACTCGGCGGCGAAGCAAGCCGCCGAGCTATGGAAGACTTCAGTGCGCTGCCTGGCCTGTCAGTCCTAAAAAATTACTGGCTGGCCAGTTGCGCCTGCGGCTGGGTTGAGGGCGCTTCGGGCAGCGCAATATTCAACTCCAGAATTTCGCAGTCGCCGTCGTGCTGCAGATTAACCTGCACTTTGTCGACGTCTATCGCCACGTATTTCGCAACAACTTCCAGTAGTTCGCGTTTAAGCGCCGGCAAATAATCCGGGCCGGTACGATCGACGCGCTCGCGCGCCAAAATGATCTGCAACCGTTCCTTGGCAACGACAGCGGTCTTCTTGCGTTTGGAGAGGAAGTAGTCGATCAGGTTCATGGATCAGGTTCCAAATAGGCGCTGAATGAAGCTCTTTTTTTCAGGCTCAAGGAAACGCATCGGTTTCTGCTCGCCGAGGAAGCGCGACACTACATCGTCGTACGCCTGGCCGCTTGCACTCTTGTCAAAATGAATCACCGGCACGCCGGAATTTGACGCTTGTAATACGGATTCTGATTCCGGAACGACACCGATCAGCGGCACGCCCAACAGATCCTGGACGTCTTTTACGCTGAGCATCTCTCCGGCTTCGACGCGACGCGGGGAGTAGCGGGTGATCAGAAGGTGCTCCTTGACCCGGCCACTGCCGTTGACCGCACGCTGCGACTTCGCCTGAAGAATCCCGAGGATTCGATCCGAATCACGCACCGACGAGACTTCGGGATTGGTAACGATGATTGCTTCGTCCGCAAAGTACAACGCCATCATCGCCCCTTGCTCGATACCGGCAGGCGAATCGCAAACGATGTAGTCGAAGTCCTGCCTTAGTTGATCCAGCACCTGGCCCACACCTTCCTTGGTGAGCGCATCCTTGTCGCGCGTCTGGGACGCGGGAAGGATGTACAGATTTTCGCAGTGTTTATCGCGAATCAGGGCTTGTTTGAGAGACGCCTCGCTTTGAATTACGTTTACGAAGTCGTAAACGACACGGCGTTCACAGCCCATGATCAAGTCAAGATTACGAAGTCCAACGTCGAAGTCGATGACCGCGGTTTTGAATCCGCGCTTAGCGAGTCCGGTCGAAACGCTGGCGCTGGTCGTGGTCTTGCCAACGCCGCCTTTACCGGATGTGACGACGATGATGGTGGCCAATGCTGTTGTCCTCCTCTGGGTTAAGGATCATCCAGTGGAGTCGGCACGAACCCGCACAAACGGACCAACCCACTCGACGTTCCGTATCATGGCGTTGGAACGCCATGATACACAAAAACGCACGTTAGGCCAGTGGTTCGACGATCAGCTGTTCACCATCCAAATAAACTTGAACGGTTTTGCCGCGAATGTCGCGCGGCATGTTGTCTTCAAACACCCGGTAATTTCCGGCGATCGCCAACAGCTCGGCTTCCATGCGATAGCAAAAGATGCGCGCGCTGGTGTCGCCCGAAACGCCCGCCAAGGCGCGACCACGCAACGGCGCATACACGTGGATATTGCCTTCGGCGATAATTTCGGCACCGGCATTCACCGCCGCCAGCACGATCATGTCGCCGCCGCGCGCAATGACGCGTTGGCCGGATCGCACCGGTTGGTGAATTACTTTCGTGACGTTGGACGGGGTCGCTCGGATCGGATCGATGGCCGCCGGCGGCGTCGGAAGTGTCGTTGTGGCGGATTCGTCCTCCGGCTCGGAATCTGAAGCCGTTTCCTTGGCAGTCTTAGCCGTACCGCCTTTGCGCCAGCTCGCCGCTTTCGGAAGCTCCTTCATCGCCCGACCTTTGAGAACGGCCAGGCCCGCCGCCATGGCGGCTTCGTTTTGCTCGGGCGATCCGTTCTGTACGCCGACCGGAAACAGATGGCGCGCGCGCATCAGATGGACAAATCCTCCGAAATCAACCGGATCGGCAGCTTCCCGAACGGCTTCCAGGTCAACAACGATGGGGGCGTTCTCAAAGAATTGAGGACTTTTGGACAAACGTTCGGCAAGTTGGGCGTCGATGGCGTCCAGATCACTACAACGGATACAGAGTACCGGCAGTGTGAAGACTGAGCCTTTCAATTCGATCGCTGGTTCATGTGCTTTCGTTTCAACAGGAAAAAGATCCTGAACCTCCGGCACGTCCGATCGCAGCATACTGACCATTCCTATCCAAATGAATGATGCGGTGTCACGGTACACCAGTACGCACTGAAGCAGACCATATCTGCTTCCATGGTGAACCTTCCCTAGAAACCGCCTCAACAACACTCGTGTGTCGTTGATGCGCTGTTACCGAGTTATCGAACTCCTGTAACGTGTTTGGCTTCGTTCAAGCCAGTTCCTTCGGTGTCAGTTCCTTTGATCGTTTGTTGCTCGCGTTCCTTGCAGACTCGGCTCCTCGCAGCAATGGCGAACGCTGTCGAGGCGGCTTCTTACACTGGGGTCGATTCTACGTATGGAATTTTTTTCGCTCAACAATTTTTTTTCGCGCGAGATTTTGGGGCGGAGCCGCCCTGCGTGTTCCATTTTGGGGAAGAGGTGAAGCGCGGATTCAAAATTTGTCAGCAAAAAAGCCTCAGCGATAAATTTAGACGTCACTCCACATGCGGACCAAATTGACGAATGACCGATTCAATAGAGCAGTTTCCCGGGTATCAGGAGAGTCATGCAGCAATTTCTCCCGCACCGAATTCAGTTCGAAGAGCAGCTCTCTTTTGGCCGGGTCGCGAATCGCGCTTTGTACCCAGGTGACCGCAACGAGCCGTTCGCCGCGTGATACTTCGCCAACATGGTGCAGGCTCGAGGCGGGATACATCACTGCGGAACCTGCAGGCAGTTTGACATTTTGATTCCCGAACGAGGTTCGAATGACCAATGCGCCGCCGTCGTATTCATCCGGAGCGTTTAAGAAGACTGTGATCGCAACATCGGACCGGAAGACGACTCCGTCGCCACCCATGATCGGGTCATCCACGTGATCGCCGTAGGCCGCGCCGGGGACATAGCGGGCGTAATAGGGTGACGCAACGTACATGGGAAAGGCGCCAGCGCGGTAGGTTGGGTGCCGGACAAGATTTCCCATGACGATACTGTTCAATTCCTCAAGCTCCCTGGCGTCGGCGGCGACTTCCTCATTCCTCTTGACGCGCGCAGCCGCGCTGCCCGCAGACACCCGTCCATCAACAAAGTGTGCACGCGAGAGAATTTCACGGACACGCGTCAATTGAGGGCCATTCAATACGTTGTCGATTGTCAGAATCATGGTTGTATGTGTTTCCGCGCTGGAAGGTCACTCGAACTCGAAATGTCTACTATCGGATGGGTTGGGTTTAACAAAGTACGTACCGCTTGGATTTGTGTCTGCTTGAAACCCTTTCATCGGACCCAGTCTCCGCAGTAGATCGGATAATGTCAGCCCGGTGCGGTCGCGATCAACCGCGGAGGTTTCGTCTTGGCCGTAACCCGACTGCGGCGCGCCTTGATGTAGAGATCCTCGAAGCTGCACCTAAAGATCGAGGCGAAAGCTGACCACCGAATGTTTCGCACCGCAAATTCAGCGCTCAGATGCAGGTGGCTTGCGCGCGACATAAAATAACACTCTGTTAAGTATTGAAAAAAATACTTGGTTCTCCCACTAGCGCGCGGCAGAAAAAACGCGAAGAATACCGCCCGTTTTTGAGGCACAATTTGCCTCAAACTTCCCAGTACTCAACAAGTTGACTTAATTTTTGCTTAACTATTTCGGAGGCCTCATGAAACGTTACGTTGCCGCCACGCTCATGGCGGTAGTCGTTAGCACGGGTTTGGCTGGTTGTGGTGCAAAGGAGCGCGAAGAATTGAAGGCCAAGGTGGCCGCGATGGAGCAGGAAGTCTCGAAGGCCAAGAACGAAGCGTCATCCAAAGACGCGACGATTGCTGATCTTCGCGCGCAGCTGGAAGCGGCAAATAACAACGCAAAGGCCGCGCAAGACAAAGTCGCAGCAATGGAAGCCGATATGGCCAAGGCCAAAGAAGCCGCAGCCAAGAAGCCCGCCGCGAAGAAGAAGTAATCCGCGATACGCCAAGTCCGGTTCGTTGGGGGGAACACTTCGTTCCGGCAAAAAAACGCGCCCTTGTGGCGCGTTTTTTTATTGCCTGCGAATTGTATCTACACCGTTCATGTAGGGCCGCAGCGCGGATGGCACCAGTATCCCGCCATCTTCCTGCTGGTAGTTTTCGATGATGGCCACGAGCGTTCGGCCAACGGCCAGGCCGGAGCCATTCAGTGTATGGACCAGCTCCGGCTTTTTTGTCTGGGAGTTTCGCCAGCGTGCCAGCATGCGGCGCGCCTGAAAATCCTCAAAGTTGCTGCACGACGAAATCTCTCGATACTTTTGCTGGCCCGGAAGCCAGACCTCAATGTCGTAAGTCTTCGCCGCGGAGAAACCCATGTCGCCCGCGCATAGCGCAACGGTTCGATAGGGCAGTTCGAGTTTGCGGAGGATCGTTTCCGCATGCGACGTCAGCTGTTCCAGCGCCTCGTAGGAATTTTCGGGCCGAACGACCTGCACGAGTTCCACCTTCTCAAACTGGTGTTGGCGAATCATTCCGCGCGTGTCTTTGCCGTGCGACCCCGCCTCGCTGCGAAAACATGGCGTGTGGCAAACAAATTTCAGCGGCATATCCTTTTCGTCCGTGATGGTGTCGCGAACGATATTTGTCACCGGGACTTCGGCCGTCGGAATCAAATAGAAGCTTTGCTCAGCGCTGACCTTGAATAAATCCGCTTCAAACTTTGGAAGTTGTCCTGTACCGCGCAAAGAATCCGCATTCACAAGATAGGGCGCGTAAACTTCCGTATAGCCATGATCGCGCGTATGCGTGTCGAGCATGAACTGAATAAGCGCACGGTGCATACGCGCCAGTGCCGATTTCAAAATGGTAAAACGTGCGCCAGAAATCTTCGCGGCGCACTCAAAGTCCATCTGGCCCAGCGCCTCGCCCAGCGCGACATGGTCCTGCGGCGCGAACGGAAGTTTTCGCGGCTCACCCCAGCGGCGCACCTCGACGTTGGATGTTTCATCACGGCCGTCGGGAACACTGGAATGCGGGATGTTGGGTACCGTCAGAAGAATTGCATCCAATTCGGCCTGCAGCGACTCAAGCCGTTTTTCATTGGCGGCCAGCTCGTCCCCCAGCTTTGCCACTTCGGCCATCAGCGGGGCGATATCGCCACCCTCGGCTTTAACTTTGCCGATCGCCTTCGAGCGGGTATTTCGGTCGTTTTGCAGTTGTTGGGTGCGAACCTGGACGTCCTTGCGCTGTGCTTCCAGCTCGGAAATCTTTGAGGTGTCGAGCGTCATGCCGCGGCGCGCCAGTTCGCGCGCAACGCGGTCGAGGTCACCACGTATCAGTTTTGGGTCAAGCATCTTCGCTTCTCAGGAATTTGGGTTTTTCTGTTTAGAGGGTTTCGTTGACTCGCGCCGACCACGAGACCATGTGTCCGGGCTTGATCGTTGTATTCAGGTGGTCGAGGATGGCGTTGACCTTTTCCGGCTCATCAAAAAATTCGACGACGAGCGGAAGGTTGAGCGACAAATCAACGGCAGCGGACGTGTGGGTGGGGCCAGTTTGACCGAATCCGGTAACGCCGCGAAACACGGTAACGCCACGGACTTTTTCCCAGTCGTGCAGCCGTTTAAGAAGACTCTTGAGCATCGCATCGCCTTCATTGATATAGATGCGGACCACCGTCACGTCGATCGTCTTCATAGTTGTCTCCCCGCGAAAACACCCATCCATGCAGCAATAAGGCACAAGCAAACACTGGCGGCCGCGTTGACAACGGCGCGCCCAATCTCGCCGCTTGTAATCAAGTTTAGCGTTTCAAGCGAAAACGAAGAAAATGTTGTGAAGCCGCCGAGAAATCCGACGATCAATGCCGCGCGCCAAATCGGGTCAGCGGCACTTCGTTCGATGAGCAACACGTAGAGAAATCCGATAACGAGCGATCCCAGGAAATTTACGGTGAGCGTACCCCACGGAAAGGCGGAGCCCGTGCGTCCATATACCCAGCCCGAAACCGCGAATCGTAAAACCGAACCCATGGCGCCGCCTACGGCTATCGCGAACAGTTGATTCATGATTCGTTCGTCACGCGCTACGGTGTTGTGGCGTCCGGTTTTGCGGTCGCAGGTGCAGCGTCGGGTGCGGCGGGTGAAGTTGCCGGGGCAGGAGTGTCGCTGGGCGCGGTTTCGGGCGCCGCATCGACGGTGGGTTCTGCCGGGGCAGCCGCAGTGGCCTTCGGAACCTTGGGCGGTGTTGCTGTGTTGGGAGTTAATGGCGCGCTCGGACCGCGAATACTGTGGTTCAGCGGCAAGTTGTGCGCAATCCGGTTGCTGTCGTCCTCCGAGAGACGACGCAATACTTCGATCTTGTTGTAGAGCTGATCCACAACGTAGATGAAATCTTTGTCATCGATCGCGATACCCGCGGGCAGCGCATATTCGCCCGGTTTGTCTTCGAGTCCGGTATTGCCAATCCACATCAACAGTCGGCCTTCCGGCGAAAAGATCTGAAAGTTTCCAAAGGTCCCGTCAGTGATGTAGACGTTGCTATCGCGGTCCACGGCGAGTCCGCGCGGGCGGGCCAAATCCCCAATATCTACGCCAACCTTTCCCCACGCGCGCAGGAATTTTCCGTCGCGGTCGAAGACCTGCACTCGAAAATTTCCGGCATCGAGAACGTAAACATTGTCGTCCGGTCCCACGGCGATGTGTGATGCGAGATGAAACTGTCCGGGGCCTCGACCATGCTCTCCGAACACGCCGATCTGGTCGCCGTTGGCATTGAACATCGAAACGCGGTGCCGCGCATTGTTAACGCCGCCGTAATCGACGACGTACACGCGGTCTCCGGAGTTGCTTACCGCTACGTCCGCAGGCTTGTCGAAGACTTCGGGGCTTCCGAGCGTATGGAGATAGTGGCCGAGTTCGTTGTAGACCACCACATGCTTTGCACGAACGTCGGCGACGTATATGCGGTTCTTGACATCAATGGTCACTCCGGACGGTTGAATCAGTTTTCCTTTTTCGCTCCGTCCGATTCGAAACAGCGCGCCGTTGGGAATATCGAAGAGATGAACCAGCGTGCCGCCGCTGTCCGAGACCACGATCCGTCCCCCGCGGGCGGCAACATCATACGGTTTCAGGAACGCCGTGTCGGCGCGTGGGTTGAATCCGGTCAGCTGCGTACGAAAATTGTCCGCGCGCGTATCCTTGATGATGTCCAACTCGGACCGGATCACAGATTCATAAATAAAGCGGGGCGGGTCTGGCGGTTTGGGCCAGTACGGATGCAGCGCGTTACCCGAACCCATGCTGGAACAACCGCACGCCAGCGCGACCGTCGCAAGAACCGCCAAGTATCTGCCAAATTTCATAGGATGTTCAGCACGCCGCGCTTGTGTCGGCCAGCTTAGCCGATTTCCGCCGCGCGGGAAAATGGATGTCGATGCGCTTGGCTCAACTGAGCCACAGCGTTCAGCGCCAATCGGCGCACTGCGGCTTTTGAGTTGTATTACCTCAATGCTTTAAGCGCGAACTCAACGATGTCGCCCTATAATCCAAAAATGTCTGCTCGCACTCCGGTCATCGTTCTTGCTTCCTCATCGCCGCGCCGGCGGGAGTTGTTGTCGCAGATCGGGGTCGCGTTCGAGGTTCACGTCGCGAATCTCCCGGAGGTGCCGCGCCCCGGCGAATCTCCCTTGGACTACGTTCCGCGCCTTGCGCTGGAAAAAGCGCAAGCCGTGCGCGAACGGCTAGGTGCACCGCCGGACCGTCCCGTGCTGGGTGCGGACACCGAAGTCGTGCTGGACGGTGAAATCCTGGGCAAACCCCCAACGCGCGAGGCCGGATTGGCCATGCTCGAGCGCTTGTCTGGGCGAAGCCATGAAGTGATCAGCGCTGTGGCGCTCACGAACGGGGACCTGACCGCCATTCGAGTCAGTCAGAGCCGCGTGACGTTTCGGCTGACCACTGCGGAAGAACGTGAGCGGTACTGGCAGTCCGGGGAGCCGGCAGACAAGGCCGGTGGCTACGCTGTGCAAGGACTCGGCGCGGTCTTCATCGAACGAATTGACGGGAGCTACTCTGGTGTCATGGGTCTGCCGATATTCGAGACCGCGGAGCTCTTGACCGAATTTGGAATCAGAGTGATCTGAAGTCGCAAAAAATGGTGAGCACATGAGCGAAGAAATCCTGATCAACGTGACGCCGCGGGAAACCCGGGTCGCCACGCTCGAAAATGGCGTATTGCAAGAAATCTACGTCGAGCGTGCCAGCAAACTCGGCATCGTCGGGAACATCTACAAGGGGCGCATTCAACGCGTCCTCCCTGGCATGCAGGCCGCGTTTGTTGATGTCGGGTTGGACCGCGCCGCATTCTTGCACGCCTCCGATATCTGGGTGCCGGGTGCGGAAGCCAAAGTGGACAACGGGGAATCCACGGCGCCGGAGCCGCGCGCGCATAAGCCAATTACCGAACTCGTGCATGAAGGCGACCATGTCGTCGTTCAGGTGTTGAAAGACCCCATCGGAACAAAAGGGGCCCGCCTCACGACGCAGATCTCTATTCCCGCCCGCTTTCTTGTCCTGATGCCGGAGGTAGCGCACATCGGGGTTTCGCAAAAAATCGAGGCTGAGGAGGAACGCCAACGCTTGAAGGATTTGATTGCCAAGCTGGCTCCACAGTTTCCCAGTGGCGGGTATATCGCGCGAACGGCCGCCGAGGGTGTTACCGAGGAGGCTTGTGCGTCGGACATGGCGTTCCTGCACAAGAGTTGGGGCGCCATTCAGGAACGATCAAAGACGGAACCCCCCGGAACCTTGATCCATGAAGATCTGCGACTGGCGATGCGCACGATGCGCGATCTATCCATTGGTGAAATTGAAAAAGTGCGCATCGACTCGCGCGAAACGTTCAACAAGGCCGTGAAGTTCGCGACCAAATTTATTCCAGAACTTGCGCCACGGATCGAGCACTACCCCGGCGAGCGGCCGATCTTCGACCTGCATGGCGTCGAGGATGAAATCCAGAAGGCACTCGAGCGCAAGGTGCAGTTGAAATCGGGCGGGTACCTGATTTTTGACCAGACCGAAGCGATGACCACCATCGACGTCAATACGGGTGCGTTTGTCGGCCACCGCAATCTGGAAGAGACCATTTTCAAAACCAATCTTGAAGCTGTTCAGGCCATCGTTCGGCAGCTCCGGCTGCGCAATATCGGCGGGATTATTATTATTGATTTCATTGACATGCAGGACCCTGACCATCGGCGGCAGGTGCTTCGCGCGCTGGAAAAACGCCTCGAGAAAGACCGCGCCAAGTCCACGATCAGCGAGGTGTCGAGCCTCGGGTTGGTCGAGATGACGCGAAAGCGAACGCGGGAGAGTTTGTCGCGCGTCCTGTGCGAGACCTGCCCGACGTGTCAGGGGCGCGGCGCGATCAAGACCGCAGAAACCGTATGTTACGAAATATTCAGGGAAATTCTTCGCGAAGCGCGGCAGTACGATGCGCAGAAATTTCTCGTGATGGCGGCTCAGGATGTCGTCGACCGCATGCTCGATGAAGAATCTTCGAGCGTCGCCGAGCTCGAGTCCTTCATCGGAAAATCAATTACGTTTCAGGTCGAGACCCAATACTCGCAGGAACAGTTCGACGTCGTGCTACTATGACCAGTACTCCTTTAAATCTTTAGGGAGTCGATTGGGCGGCCGTTGTGGGGTCGCCCGCGTTTCCGAAACGGGTGTTTTTGAGTGACTCGGCTCATCCGCAATCTCGGGCGGACACTGAAATATGGCACGGTCATATTTTTGGTCGCCTCCGCCGCATTGATTACCGCCGCGCGCGTCTTGTTGCCGCGCGCGCATGAGTACACGCACCAGATCGAAAATATTCTCAGCGAAACCCTGAACGCACCGGTGCGGATCGGATCGCTGGATGCCACGTGGCATCAATTCGGACCGCAACTGGTTGTGAATGATGTTCGCGTGATTGACGACCACACGCAGCAGGATCTCGCGCGCTTCGATAGTGCCCGCCTGGATTTCAATCTTCTCGCACTCATTACCGATCGGAAACTTGGCCTCAGCGGTGTCGCGATCAGCGGTATTCGTGTCGTGGTGGAGCACACCAGCGATGGAAAGATCCACGTCGTCGGATTGGGCAGCACTTCAGCAGAACCGGGTGCGCTCGACAGCGCGCTGATCGAGTCGTGGCTGTTCGGTGATTTGCGGTGGGAAATCGACCACAGCGAAATCGAGTGGCGAGATACGGCGCGCGGCATGGCGCCGCGCAAGTTTACGCACGTTGCTTTGCAACTCGGCAGCAACAGCGATGCCCACAAATTTTCAGGCAGCATGAAGTTGCCCACAGCATTGGGCGAAGAACTTCGTTTTAGCGCGGATATTTCCGGTGACCCGCTGGACCCTGAATCGTGGCGCGGAACCTTGTACACGTCGGCAAAGAACATTGAGCTCGCCGAGTTGTCGCGCGAATTGGCCGCCGTCGATCAGCTTGCCGTCTCGCGCGGACGTGCCAATGTCGAATTGTGGACCCACTGGGGCGGCGGAATGCAGCGCGCGACTGCATCGGCAGAAATTCAGGATCTCGTGCTAGATGCCGCCGGGCAAAATTCTTCGCCAGTTTCGTTTGCCCGCCTGGGTGCGCAGTGGAAGATGATGCGGACAAGCGGCGGCTGGATGGTCAATTTCCAGCGGCTGAACGCGCTGCGTGAAGGTCGGTCCTGGCCCGAAGCGCGAGGAATGTTCCGAATTGAAGCTTCAAATGATTCGCAATGGCCCAGTTTCGACGCAAAACTTTCCTTCGCCCGGTTCGAAGACATCGCGGCCATCATTCGTATCTGGCCAAACCTGGAGCCCTCCGCTCGCCAATACCTCGCTTCCGCCGAGCCGCGCGGTGACGCGCAAGATCTTACGATCAGTTTCAGCCCGGGACCGCTGTACCCGCGCTACCGGCTGCGTGCTGACGTCATCGGCCTGGCCATGAATCCGCACGAATCTCAGCCGGGATTTTCCGGAGTCAATGGCTACGTCGCCGGCAACGAGCGCGGCGGTCATATCGAGTTGCACAATCGCGGTTCGGTTCTGCATCTGCCACGTTTGTTCCGCGGACCGTTGCCGCTGGGTACTGTCGAAGGCGATGTGCATTGGAATATCGATCCGCAGGCAGGTACGTGGCGGGTGGCGAGCGATCTTCTGCGCGTGAATGGAATTGACGGCGAGGTCGACGCAACCTTGGCCATCGACAGGCGCGGGCCGGACAGTCCGCCTTACATCGATCTGGTCGCTTCGTTCAAGAATGGCGATGGACACCAGGTTTCCCGTTATCTTCCTGCCGAAGTCATGCCCGCCAATCTCGTGAGCTGGCTCGACCGGTCCATCCAGGACGGGAACGTCACCGACGGCGGCATGGTGTTCCACGGAACCGTAGATCAGTTTCCATTTACCAATGGAGCCGGGCGTTTCGAAGTTCGGGCCCATGTGCAGAATGGCGCGCTCGACTACTTGCCCGACTGGCCGCGAATCGAAAACATCGATGCGGAGCTGATCTTCAGTGGAAACAGCCTGGAGGTTCGCGGAAAGTCCGCGCGGATTTTCAACTCCGCGCTGCACGACGTGTACGCAACGATTCCCGACATGACGTCACCGTACGCGATCCTGACCGTGTCTGGCGGCATCCACGGGAACTCAAACGACGTCATGGCTTTCATGCAGGCCGCACCGCCACTCAACGACCGTGTGGGTCGAAATCTCTCCGATATTTCCTTGCAAGGTGACAGCAGCCTGCACCTTGAGCTGGCCATTCCTCTCGGGCATTCGCTGGATATCGAGACTAAATTCGCCGCGTTTGCAAACGTAAAAGACAACCTGCTGGTGTTGCGGAATTTTGGTCCGCTGTTAAACAAACTGGAGGGCGACCTTGTCGTCGACAATGACGGGATCCGCGGCAATCGATTGAAGGCCCAGTTGCTCGATCAGTCGGCGATCCTTGATGTTCGAACGCAGGATACCCGGGAAGGCGCATCTATTTTTGTGCGCGGCCGCGGTTCTCTGAATGCGGCATCGCTGCTGGATAGATTCAAGCCCGAGTGGACACAGCGCGTCAGCGGTCGCGGGAGATGGACTGCAGATCTCAACCTTCCGATCCAGCAGTCCAATTCGAATCCAAAGCGCCTGCGCGTTGAAGCATTGTTTGATGACGTCGCCGTTCAGTTGCCGCAGCCGCTGGGAAAACCGGCCGGCGAAACCTTGTTGGTCGAGGCAACCGCAGAGTTTGGAGCGCAGGAGAACAAGATTTTCGTGCAATACGGAAATCGCGCCGGTGTTGCGCTGGCGCTCGTGCCACAAGGCGATACCTTGCAGGTGGCGCGTGGAGAGGTTCGTTTCGGCGACACGCGCGTAACCCTACCGCGCCAGGCGGGGCTGCGAGTGAGCGGCAATCTACCCAAGTTTTCCCTGGACGAATGGCGGGCGGAACCGGGTGCTGCAACGATCTGGGGCGACGATAGTTCCAAAACGCAGCCCAGGAAAAATGCACCACCGCTGCTTAGCGACGTGGATGTTCATTTCAACCGTTTGATCGCATTTGGGCAGCCGTTGAGTGACGCGCATGTGAAGATCGTTCGCGGTTCGAAAGAATGGCGCGCCAACGTCGCCAGCGGCGAATTCTCGGGGCGTGTGGTGATTCCGTTTGACCAACAGCAAACGCCGGTCGTTTTGGATCTCGATGAGTGGAAATATATCCCGGTCGAAGGTGGCAACCGGGAGAAGCTGGATCCGCGCGATCTTCCTGCCTTGCAGATCAAGGCGTCGAAATTCAAGTACGGCGATGTCGATTTCGGGCGCATGGAGCTGAATGCCACGAAGTTTGCTTACGGCTGGCGCGTAGATTCCCTGCAACTTGTCGCGCCGCTGACGATGGTGAACGGATCCGGCGCGTGGACGTATGACGGCAGCACGCACCAGTCCCATTTCAACCTTGATGTCATCAGCGAAAACATCGGTCGCACAATGAGCACGTTCGGCTACGCCGACAGCATTGACGGCGGAAGCGGGCATATCAACGCGCAAGTGGCGTGGGCCGCTCCACTGCCCGACGTTTCGCCGGAACTGCTTGATGGACGCGTAGCGCTGGACTTCAAGAAAGGGCGATTGCTCGAAGTCAGCCCGGGGGCGGGCCGACTGTTCGCGCTGCTTTCAATCCAGGCATTGCCGCGACGCCTGGCCCTTGATTTCTCGGATTTGTTCGCAAAAGGGTTTTCTTTTGACGACATTTCTGGGGAATTCCGATTGGAACATGGCGAGGCGTATACCAGCACGCTCGCCATGAACGGACCGGCCGCCAAGATACACGCCGCCGGCCGAATTGGCCTGTCGAATCACGACTATGACCAGCTCGTGCGCGTGATTCCAGACCTGACCGGCAGCGTGCCGACGCTGACAACGCTGGCAGTATCGCCGCAAATCGGTGTTGTGACTTTCGTGCTTGGAAAGATATTCCAAACACAGATCGACGCCGCAACGGCCGTGGACTACACCATCACCGGCAGTTGGGAGAATCCTCAAATCGAACGTATCATCCCGCCGAACGCGACCGGACCGGCATTTGAATAAGCGTCGTGCGCGCTGGCGCGTCGTGCGCACGACGCGCGCGTGAGTTATTCTATTAACTCGCGAAACATCCAAACTGGAGAACAAGGAATGAAAGTCGCGGCCGTACAGATGGCGTCGGGCCCGAACGTCAATTACAACCTTATTGAAGCGGGGCGCCTGATCGCCCTGGCCGTTGAGGATGGCGCGGAACTCGTCGTGTTGCCCGAAAATTTTGCGATCATGGGGATGAGCGAGCAGGACAAACTCACCATTAGCGAGGCGCCGGGCGCCGGTCGAATTCAGGACTTTCTTGCCGAACAATCCGCACGCCACGGGATCTGGCTGGTGGGTGGAACGATACCGATCAATGCCAGTGTACCGAACAAGGTGCGTGCCACGTGCCTGCTGTTTAACGACCGTGGCAAGCAGGTCGCCCGGTACGACAAACTGCATTTGTTCGATGTCCGCATCGAGGAAACAAGCGAAACATACAATGAGTCCCGCACCATTGAGGCGGGTAGTGATATCTGTGTCGTCGAGACGCCGTTTNNGTGCTACGACTTGCGCTTTCCGGAACTGTTCCGGCGCATGCTGGACGAGAATGTCGAAATCATCGCGATCCCGTCCGCATTTACCGCGATTACCGGCAAGGCGCACTGGGAAACCCTGGTGCGTGCGCGTGCCATAGAGAATCTGAGTTACGTCATTGCCTCAGCGCAGGGGGGATACCACCTGAACGGTCGGGAAACGCACGGTCATAGCATGATCGTCGATCCGTGGGGTGTCGTGCATGATCGGTTGCCGAGCGGGTCCGGATTCGTGATTGCGGATATCGATCCGAATTATCTTGCCGTCACGCGACGCAACTTTCCCGCCGTGTCGCATCGCAAACTCAAGTGCAAATGAAATCTGCGTCCGCCCTGGATTTCGCACGCGACCTGTTGCTCGCGCCCGGCAGTCTTACCGATGATTCGTTGAATCGCGTGCTTGGAGAGGTGTTGTCGTATTCCATCGACAGCGCTGATCTTTATTTTCAGGCCAGCCGCTTTGAATCCTGGATGCTCGAAGACGGGATCATCAAGGAAGGCTCCCACAACATCGAACGTGGCGTCGGCGTTCGCGCGGTCAGTGGTGAGAAAACCGGATTTGCCTATTCAGACGAAATCGAACTGGACGCCATCCGTCAGGCGGCGAACGCCGCGCGTGCGATTGCTGCGCACGGTGGAGACAAAACCGTTCGTGCCTGGGAACGAAAATCCCGAAATGATTTGTATCTTCCCTTCGATCCAATCGGGGCGTTTTCCGAAACAGACAAAATTGCACTGATGCACGCGGTGGATGCCGAGGCGCGGCGCGTCGATCCGCGCGTGAAGCAAGTCATTGTGAGCCTGGCGGGCGAGCACGATGTTTTTCTCGTCGCTGCGAGTGACGGGACGCTTGCGGCGGATGTGCGCCCATTGGTTCGGCTCAGCGTCTCCGTTGTGGTTGAACAAAACGGAAGGCGCGAACAAGGCGCGTCGGGCGGCGGTGGCCGGTTCGGGTTTGAATATTTCACGCGCAACGAGATTGGTCTCAACTATGCGCGCGAAGCGGTGCGCGTCGCGCTTGTCAATCTTGATGCGGTCGATGCACCGGCCGGCACAATGCAAGTGGTGCTTGGGCCCGGTTGGCCCGGCGTGCTTCTACACGAAGCCATCGGGCATGGACTCGAAGGCGATTTCAATCGCAAGGGAAGTTCAGCATTCAGTGGGCGCATTGGTGAAAGGGTTGCCGATGCTCAATGCACCGTGGTCGATGACGGGACACTTTCGAATCGCCGTGGATCGCTGAACATCGACGATGAAGGAACCCCGACGCAGTGCACCGTGCTCATTGAGAACGGCATCCTGAAAGAGTACATGCAGGACAAACTCAATGCCGGCCTGATGGGCGCAAAACCGACGGGCAACGGGCGGCGTGAATCTTACGCTCACCTGCCGCTGCCGCGCATGACGAATACTTACATGTTGGCGGGCAAGTACGATCCCCGGGAAATTATCGCCTCGGTGGACAAAGGCCTCTATGCAGTGAATTTCGGCGGTGGTCAGGTCGATATCACGTCGGGAAAATTTGTCTTTTCGGCGAGTGAAGCGTACCTCATCGAAAAAGGCAAAGTGACGCGCCCGGTCAAAGGTGCCACGCTGATTGGCAACGGCCCGGATGTGTTGACGCGCGTGACCATGGTCGGCAACGACCTCAAACTGGACGAAGGCGTCGGCACCTGCGGAAAGGAAGGCCAAAGCGTTCCGGTCGGCGTCGGCCAGCC
>DKAR01000035.1 GCA_002450895.1 Proteobacteria bacterium UBA6921 | reverse complement strand
ATGCGCTTGACCTGCACGTCGAACAACGATTCCGGATCGATGGCGACACCAATTTTCTTGCGAACCAGACCGGCGAATTCGTGCTTGTTGGCCCGCTTGATCGAACGCCATTGCGCACAGAATCCGGCGTCATCGGCATACTGTTCCAGGGCCCGCAACTGATCGAGGTCCTTGGCCCACCCGTCGCCGATCGTCTCGTCCAGCAATTTCGCTAAACGCGGATTGCTGAGCACCATCCAGCGTCGCGGCGTGACGCCATTGGTTTTGTTGCTGAATTTGTGCGGCCATAGCTCGTGGAAATCCTCCAGGACGTCTTTCTTCAGCAACAGGCTGTGGAGTTCTGCGACGCCGTTGATTGCGTAGCTGCCCACGCAGGCCAGATGCGCCATGCGCACATAACGCTCGCCGGACTCATCGATCAGCGACAAGCGCGAAATCCGCGCCAGATCATTCATGTATTTCAAACGCACTTCGTCAAGAAAGCGTGCGTTGATCTCAAAAATGATCTCCATGTGGCGCGGCAGTAGTGCCTTAAACAGTGCAAGAGGCCAGCGTTCCAACGCCTCCGGCAACAAGGTATGGTTCGTGTACGCGAAGGTTTTCTGCGTGATCGACCACGCGTCGTCCCACAGCATTCCATGTTCGTCCATCAACAGACGCATCAGCTCAGCCACGGCGATGGCCGGATGCGTATCGTTCAGCTGCACGGTAAATTTTTCATGGAAGCGGGAAAACGGAATCCGTTGCACGCGCATGATGCGGAGCATGTCCTTCAACGAACACGAAACAAAGAAATACTGCTGCTCCAGGCGCAGGACCTTCCCCTGCAGCGGCTCATCATTCGGGTACAACACCTTGGTCAGGTTCTCGGAGACCACCTTGTGCTCGACAGCACGATAATAGTCGCCGCGGTTAAACGACGTCAGGTCAAAGGATTCCGGCGCTTCAGCGCGCCACAGGCGCAATGTGTTCGCCGTGTTGTTGTGAAAACCGAGAATGGGCGTGTCATACGGGATCCCCTTCACCACCTTGCTCGGCTTCCAGATGGCGCGACTGCGCCCATGTGCGTCGAACGTGTGTTCGACGACGCCGCCGAATTGCACTTCGATCGCCCACTCCGGACGTACGAGTTCCCACGGATTACCATGGCTGAGCCACTTGTCCGTCTTTTCAATCTGCCACCCGTCGACGATCTGTTGTTCGAAGATGCCGAATTCATAGCGGATCCCATACCCGATGCTCGGGATCTCGAGCGTGGCCATGGAATCCAGAAAACAAGCGGCAAGACGACCCAGTCCGCCATTTCCGAGTCCTGGCTCGGGCTCTTCGCGGAGAAGGTCATCGAGAACCAGCCCCAGCTCGCTCATGGCGTCGCGCACCATTTCCATGATGCCGAGATTCACCAGATTGTTCCCCAGATGCGGGCCCATCAGGAATTCCGCGGAGAGATACGCAACGGTGCGCGAATTCTGTTCGGTGTATGTCTGTGCCGTACTGACCCAGCGTTTCAACAACTGATCGCGCACGGTGTAGGCGAGCGCAAGATAGTAGTCCTGCATGGTGGCGAGCGCGGGAAACTTTCCCTGCACGTAGAACAGGTTGTTTAAAAAACCGCGCTTGATGACTTCCTTGTCCAAAACGCCGCGCTCTGCCTCGCCGCCGCGCATTGGAACAGAACGAACCGTGGTGGTTGCAACTGTCATTCGTCATTACTCCTTTTTGAAGACGCCGTCCCGCTTGGGCATTGTTGCTCCCGAACTACTGTGTTGCCTGCGCCTGCAACAGGCGCAACTGCTCTTCCACTCCCGCCGCGTTGGTCAACTCCGCGACGTTCTTTTTTGTAAAGAAGCCGTCGAAGTCGCCGAAGCGCTGCACATACTCGATGATCAGAGATGAATGCTCAGACGCACTGGAGAAAATCTGTTTGAGCCCTTCTTCTTTCGATCCGATCACGTCGAGCAGGAATTCCTTGCCCTGTGCACGGATTGAGTTCACGACATAATCGATATTCGTGACGCCCTCGTGGTCTCCATCCTGCACTGCGACGGCCAGGTGATGCAGGCGCGGACCGTAGTTGCGCACGAAGTTTTCCGTCGGCGACGGCAACTTCAGCAGTGCGTTGATGAAGTACGGCTGATTGGCCGCGGTAAATACTTTGGCCGGGCTCTTGCTTTCTTCTTCGTAGTGAACACTCTTCGTTACGTTCGTAGAGGAGTTCTGATTCTCGATATCGTACGAACCCCAGTAGTAGTAACTGGTCAGGGTCAGGTACTCGAGGATCGAGACTTCGCGATTCTGGCTGTAGATTCGCGTGGCGAGGTGATCGATGGGCAGCAACATCGTGTCGATCCCAAGCTTCGCCTGCGTCTCCTTGGATTGCTGGTAGGCGCTGTTCACATCCTCGCGGATCGTAGACCAGCCGAGCGCATAAACGCGCAACTCGCCCTCGGGCCGCTCCCAGTAGCCGACAATGTTGTGCGTGTACGGTGAAGGTTTTACCACCGCCATATTGCCCGGCAATTCCAGTTTTCGAATCTGATCCTGCGTAAAGAATCGAATCTCACGCATGCGCTGCGTTTCGACGGTCGCATGCAGATTGGTCACGCGGAAAATCTCACCCATATAGCGCGAATTCGGCTTGAACGCGCCGATCGGATAGACCTCGTTCAGGCTGCGAAAGATGCCGCGCGTATTCGGATCTTTGACCTCACGCACCAGCAGGTCCGGCGAGTTCATATCAATTCGCAACACATGCGTGTAATGGCTTTCAGACTCCAGCGTGACGAGATAATGATAAGCGGTCATCAACGACAGCTCGGCGATATAGGCAATCGCACAACTCGGCTCCACGGTGATCATCAATGCATCGATCTCGCGGATCATCTCGGTCAGCCCGTGCCGGTCGCGGTCTTCGAGCATTCGCGGCAGAATCTCCTCGAACCACTGCGAATTCTTTTTATCCCCATACCGGGGAAACGCGTGACTGCTCGTCATGCGGCGGCCTCCGATAATTCAGCGGATCCATTCGCTGTGCGGAAATATTGTTTGCGCAATGCCGCATCGATGCGCGCCAGCCCAAGCTGAATCTGATCAGTCATGTGATGCAGTTGCGATCCCTCCAACGCGTCGGCCTTGGCACCATCCACAGCGAGAATCAGCTCCTGGACGGCCGAAAGCGGTACCGCCGGCTGTGGCAGCGTGCGCAAGACTTCGGAGATTTCACGCAGGCAGTGCGTGATCGTGCGCGGAAACTCGCGATTGCGCAGCACGAAATCGATTACCTTGCGGCTGTCCGCATGCACACTGACGTAACGGCGATACATCTGGTACGCCGACAGCGCTTTGAGAATATTCATCCAGAGCAGGTCGCTGTATTGCGACGAGGCCGGATCGCCAGAAGGCAATATCACCGCGCAACTGACATCGAGAATGCGTGTGGTCATATCAGCGCGCTCGACGTTTCGTCCCAAGCGCAGAAACTGAAACGCCGGATCGCGCGACATCGTTCCCGACAACAGGCCGACGATGCTTTGCCGCCGGCGGATGATGGCCTGCAAGACTTCGTAGCGCCGCCGCCGATCCAGATCGTGCGTCAGGTTGTTGCGAGCATAGAGATAGAGTTCGTTGATCCATTCCCAACACTCCCACGGCAACACTTCCCGAAACGTGCGGGTGTTTTCCCGCGCGCTCGTGATGCAGGCCAGGATGGAGCTGGGATTGGATTCATCGCGCTGAAGAAAACGAATTACCGCCGCTTCATTCGCCTCGCGCCCATCCGAGAAAAACACCTTGTCGAGCCCGGCCACGCGAATCAGCGTATCCCATCCGAGGCGCACGTCCGGCGGCATGTCCAGCGACATCAACGTGACCGCGTTGATCAGGCGTGCGGTGTCTTCCGCGCGTTCCATATAACGCGTCATCCAGTAAAGATTTTCTGCTACGCGTGACAGCATCACGAGTCTCCTTCGACGATCCAGGTGTCTTTGCTTCCGCCACCCTGCGATGAATTGACGACCAGCGAACCTTTGCGCAGCGCAACGCGCGTGAGTCCACCGGCGGTAACAAATGAGCGATTTGATTGAAGTACAAATGGCCGCAAGTCCACATGCCGTGGTGCGATCCCTTCCGGTGTCAGCGTTGGAACCGTCGAAAGCGACAGTGTAGGTTGCGCCATGTAATTGCGCGGATTCGCGCGAATCAGGTCCGCGAACTTGGCGCGATCCTCTGCCGTGGACATCGGACCGATTAACATTCCATAGCCGCCGGATTCGTTTGCGGGTTTCACCACCAGCTCGTCGAGGTTGTCCAGGACGTAGCCCATGTCCTTTTCATCCATGCACAGGTAGCTGGGTACGTTAGGAATGATCGGGTCCTGATCGAGGTAGTACTTGATCATGCGCGGCACAAACGCGTAGACAACCTTGTCATCGGCGACACCGGACCCCGGTGCGTTGGCGATGCCGACATTGCCTTTCTTCCACGCGCGCATCAGTCCGCGCACGCCCAGCGCCGAGTCCTCGCGAAACACTTCCGGATCAATGAAATCATCATCGATGCGACGATAGATCACATCGACACGCCGCAGCCCGGCGATCGTTTTCATGTAAACGCAATCGTCATCGCCAACGACGAGGTCTGCCCCTTCCACCAATTCGGCACCCATCTGCTGCGCCAGGTAGCTGTGTTCGAAGTACGCAGAGTTGAAGATGCCTGGAGTCAGCACGGTAATCACCGGCCGGTCGCCCGAGCGCGGCGACAGCGCGGCCAGCGTGTCGTACAGCTGGGCGGAGTAATTCTCGTTCGGCAATATTCGGTAGCGCCCGAACACCTCCGGGAACAAGCGCTTCATCAACTGCCGATTCTCCAGCATGTACGACACGCCCGACGGAACGCGCAAGTTGTCCTCGAGCACATAGAATTCACCGTCCGAGTGGCGCACCAGATCCGTTCCGCACACATGGGCCCACACGCCCAAGCGCGGTTTGAACCCCACGCACGCGTCACGAAAGTTTTTTGAATCCTGCAAGACTTCCGCGGGGAAAACGCGGTCCTTGATGATCTTTCTTTCGTTGTAGATGTCGGTGATGAACAGGTTGAGCGCTTCGAGCCGCTGTTTCAGGCCACGCTCGACGCGTTGCCACTCGCGGAATTCGATCATTCTCGGAATGACGTCGAACGGCCAGGCGCGGTCAATATTGCCGGCGTCGGTATAAACGGTGAAAGTAATCCCCGCCGTCATAATGGCCGCGTCCACCGCCGCGACGCGCGCGGCCAGGTCTTCCTTGGGCAACTTGTGGAAGTAATCCCACAGCGCCCGGGCGATCGGGCGAGGTTGATCTTGCCCGTCAAGAAGTTCGTCGTAGCGTTCCATTACGGCATGGTTCTGGCTTTCAATCATCATCCGCCATAAATCCGTTCAAGGCCCCGAGGGAGGTAGTGCAACTGGCGGACCAGCATTCATAACGCGAACGGAGGGGTCGAAGTACCGTGCGGATCAGGCTAGAATCAATGGATCATATGAAGGTGCGAAGATGACTTATTGCCTCGCGATCAAAACCGAAGCCGGGCTTGTTTTTGCCTCGGATTCCCGCACAAATGCGGGTGTGGACCACGTGAGCACCTACTCCAAGATGCACACGTTCACCCTTCCCAATGAGCGCTTTTTCACCTTGTTGTCGGCGGGAAATCTCGCGACCACGCAAGGTGTCGTCAAGCGCCTGCGCAGCGATTGCGAAGACCCTAATGCACTAAGTCTGTGCAACGTGCCCGATATCGATGCAGCGGTCAGCTACATTGGCACTGTTTCGACCGAGGTACAGCGCATCCAGGCGCAGCGCGACACCATGAATACCAACTTTGAGGCGACCTTCATTTTTGGGGGCCAAGTCGGATTCCGGGAACCTGCGATCTTCATGGTGTACCCGCAGGGCAATTTCATCCACGAGTCCGGCGAGCATCCGTTTCTTCAAATTGGCGAAACCAAATACGGCAAGCCGATCATGGATCGCGTGATTCGCCCTGATACGCCGCTCGAATTGGCAGCGCGCTGTGCCCTCGTGTCCCTCAACTCCACGATTCGCAGTAACATCACCGTGGGTCCTCCGATCGAATTGCTGATTTACACCAATAATTCATTCGTTGAGGGGAGGCACCTGAGCCTGGGCGAAAGTGATCCCTACTATCGCTTGCTCAGCGACGCCTGGAGCGAGGGATTGCGTCGTGCGCTCAACAGCTTGCCTCCGTTCGAGTGGGAACATAACCTGCGCACACTGCAATTCGTGCAACAGGGACCGCCCCCACAACAGTATTAGGTGTCGTTGCAAGACAGTCAGGACGTCGCGTCCGACACCTTAGAATCGCACTCCTTTCCCTGATTCGGGCCACAGGAATCACCGGCGGCGACGCTGGCCCGCGTGTTGCTTATCAAACATGAAAGAGGGAATTCATTCATGGCCATTTGGGTCGCAATACGTCACTCCACGGAGTATCAGTTTGATCGCGCGGTTTCACTCTCCCCGCACGTGATCCGGCTGCGACCCGCGCCCCACACGCGCACCCCGCTGCACGGCTACGAACTCGATATCAGCCCGAAGAACCACCGCATCTATTGGCAACAGGATCCGTTCGGCAACAAGGTGGCGCGTGTCGTTTTTCCCACGCCGACTCGCGAATTGAAAATCGCTGTCAATCTGATCGCCGAAATGACGGTGATCAATCCATTTGATTTCTTCGTCGAAGCGTACGCCGAGAAATTTCCGTTTTCTTACGACTCGTTGCTGCGCCAGGAGCTGGAACCGTATTTTGAAATCACGGAGCGCGGACCGCTGTTGATAAAATGGTTGTCAAAAGTGTCCCGCTCGCCGCTGCGCGTTGTCGATTTTCTCGTCGGATTGAATCAGCGCCTGCAACAGGACATCAATTACACCATCCGGCTCGACCCCGGAATTCAAACTTGCGAAGAAACGCTCAGTGGCGCGCTTGGTTCATGCCGCGACACCGGCTGGCTGCTGGTGCAGATCCTTCGCCATCTCGGTCTCGCGGCCCGGTTTGTCTCCGGTTATCTCGTGCAACTTACCGCTGACCAGAAATCACTGGACGGTCCTTCCGGCCCCGAGCGCGACTTCACCGACTTGCACGCGTGGGCGGAAGTCTATATTCCCGGTGCCGGCTGGATCGGTCTCGACCCGACCTCCGGCCTGTTCGCCGGTGAAGGACACATCCCGTTGGCGTGTACACCCGATGCTATCAGCGCCGCGCCGATCACCGGATTCACGGACAAGTGTGAAGTCGAATTCGGTTATCAGAACATCGTCGAGCGCGTGCTCGAAGACCCGCGCGTCACGAAGCCATACACCGACGAACAGTGGCAGGCCATCCAGACACTGGGACGTGCGGTAGACAACGAACTTCAGGCGCTCGACGTCCGCCTCACCATGGGCGGCGAACCGACGTTTGTCTCGATCGACGACATGGAAGGCGCGGAATGGAATACCGAGGCGCTCGGACACAACAAACGCGAACGCGCCGGGGTGTTAACGCGCCGCCTCGCACAAACCTTTGCGCCCGGCGGATTGATGCATTTCGGTCAGGGAAAATGGTATCCGGGTGAACCGGTGCCGCGTTGGGCGCTGGGATGCTACTGGCGAACCGACGGCCGCCCGTTGTGGCGCGACACGAAACTGTTTGCCAATGAACGCCCCGGCGGAAGCGTCACCGCCGAACGCGCGCGCGAGTTCAGCAACAAGCTCGCCGCGCGACTGGGATTGGATAGCGCCGCACCCTGCGCGGCATACGAAGACTGGATTTATTACCTGTGGCGCGAATCCAATCAGCCGGCGAATCTCGATCCCGTCGCGATTTCCTGGGCACCGCAGTTTCGCGACGACCTGAGTTTGGCGCTCGCGCGCGGACTCGATCAACCGGTCGGTTTTGCATTGCCGCTGCGTTGGGACTGGAGTCGTCGCGCGTGGTACTCCGCGCCGTGGGAATTCGCGCGCGGACAAATGTACCTGATGCCAGGAAGCTCACCGATGGGCCTGCGTCTGCCGGTCAGCCAGTTACCGTTTGCAATTGAAACCGAGGCCGATGAGATCATCGAGGCGCCGCGACCCTCACCGACTTCAACACCCACACTTTGGGCGACCTCCGTACCGCCTTCAGAACGCCAGGCCACATTGCCCGCCGACGCCTTTCCGGAAGTGATTCGACGCCGCTATCGGGCGTGGACCGGCGTACCCCACACCGCGATCTGTCTGGAACCCCGCGATGGAAAGCTGCATGTGTTCATGCCGCCGCTGGAAGTGCTGGAGCACTACACGCAATTGCTGCATGCCGTCGAAGATACCGCCGCCGCACTGCAACTGCCGGTGGTCATCGAAGGCTATCCGCCGCCGAATCATCCGCATTTGCAGAACCTGAAAGTCACACCTGACCCGGGCGTGATTGAAGTAAACATCCACCCCGCGCGCACCTGGGACGAGCTGGAACACAACACCGTTGCGCTGTACGAAGATGCACGCCAGGCGCGGCTCGGCACCGAGAAGTTCATGGTCGACGGCCGCCACACCGG
>DKAR01000152.1 GCA_002450895.1 Proteobacteria bacterium UBA6921 | reverse complement strand
TCCTTCCGTACTGCAGATAACCAGGCCATCTGGTGCCGCCTCGATCAAATCGGCGAGTTGACGCTCCGCATCGGCGCGAAACTCTGCTTCAGCGCGCAGCTGCGCATTCAGCTCATTCAGCGCCCCGGTTCGCTCAATCACTCGCGCCTCAAGTGATGCGTTGAGCACCTTGAGTTCGTTCAGCGCCTCACGTCGCGCATGATCGACCCGATCAAGACGAATACCCATCGCGCACGCGAATGACACAAAGGCAAACATGATTGCGAGAGTACAAAGGGCGTAAATTTCAGGCTCACCCCACGGAGACTCGTGAATATGACGAACTGTAATTGCACCTGCCGTAACGGGAATGATGACGGCGAAAATTGTCAGCCGACGCGCCATGGTGCCGCCCAATGTCTGCCCGGCAAAGAATGCCGAAATTCCCCTGTCCCGATGCAAGGACAGCGCAGCGATCGCGGAGAGAACGCCTGCGGTTGAACTGAGCAAGGGCAACGTCGACGACGCAAACATTGTGTAGAGGGTCGGCGCACCATAGATATAGCCGACCAGGGCAAATCCGGAATTGGCTACGGCGATAACCGAAAGAACTTCCGAGATGTGCACGAACCCGACGCGTGGCAGGTCGAGCGTCCACAGTGCGATCGCCACCAGGCTCAACGTGATCGCCGTCCCGACGGAGGGTCGCCCATATGTTGCATCGAGCGCAGCCAGCCGGTTCGGCACCAGCAGGTTGTCGATCCCAAGAACCATGCCGCTGGCGTGCTCGAAGAGCGTGAGCGACGCGACCATGAACGTAAACGAAAAACACACGACGGCCGCTTTCGCGTGCGCCGCCGATTGCCGCCGACCGAAGGAAAAAACCAGCGCCAGCCCGAGGCCGGCGAAACCCATGGCCGAATTGGGCTTCATCGCCGAGAAACCACCGGCGCTAAGACTGAACGCCGCAAGGTCAAAAATGCGCTGGGCGAGCAGTACCAGGATTCCAAGCGCAGCCACACTGCTGCCCAGCATGATCGCCAGAGGCAATCGCGCCTGCAATGGTCTTGCAACGGCTTCCGTCATGACGCGCTCCGTAGCTTTCGCCTATAACAGCGTCGTCGTGTACTGCGCGATCGCGCAACGCTTCGGACCCTATGGGTACCATAGGGTTACGGCGAACAAATGCACGCCTTTAGCGTTGCAATAAATCAGGAAAAGTGGTGTTTAAAGGGCAACTCAAAGTGTCGAGCGTTGGCACAGATTGCGCACGATCAGGACGTCGACCGCCGCCCGTCCGTATGCCAATTGCGCATCGAGACGGCGACGGGCTAAGACTTTACTTGCAGGACAATGGATTGAAATTTGTTCTGCTTCAGACGCGTACGCGTTTCATTCACGCGCGCCATGTCATCGAAGGGACCGACCCGAACACGGTGCCAGTTATCCCCTTCCTTAAGTTGAACCACCTGGATTGAGGCCTCGATGCCAATGAGCGCGAGGGCCGCCTTCAGGCGATCCGCCTCCTCCATCCGTTTGAAGGATCCGACCTGTAAAACATAGGAGCCTTTGCCACCCGTCGCGGCAGGTGCGGCGACCGGGGTCGCTGATTTTGTTGCCGCAGGCTTGGCCGGCGCCGCCGCCGCTGGTTTGGTCGTTTTCTCCGCTTTGCCGACCTTCTCTGGAACCTCGGATTTTGGCGGCGCCGTGGATGGCGGCTCCTCTTTTACTTCACGTGCTTCCTTGATTGTCACCGGTTCGCGCGATTCCGCATCCGGAACAACGATCTCGCGATCCGGCAGGATGGTGTAGAAATCAAATCGGGGCGTCGCCGCGCCCGGTTGTTCCAGTGGCGCCTGACTCGCGTCCGCACTCGGCGCCTGTGCAACCTGCTCGCCGCCACCGATCTGGTCGCGCTTCAGGTAAATCGCGTAGGCAATACTCAACCCTACGCCGATTCCGACAATGAACCATAACCATCCGGGAAGCTGCGGGCGGGGTCGGTAACCGTGCGCCCTGCGAAAATCACGCGCCATTTACATTGCCTCCGGCGCCGAAACGCCGAGTAACTGCAGTCCGTTGCGTATGACCTGTTGCGTCGCCAGAACCAACCCGAGGCGTGCATTGCGTAATCGGGCGTCCGCGACAATGAATTGATGCGAGTTGTAGTAGACGTGAAACTCGTTCGCGAGTTCGCGCAAATAATGTGCGACCTGGTGCGGTTCGTGCGCGAGCGCCGCACTCTCAACCGCTTCAGGAAAGCGTGCGAGCGCTCGCAGCAGCGATTGTTCGTGTGTTTCAGTAAGTAACATCACTGACTCACCTGCGACTTTGCGTTCGTAGGTAAAGCCCTTCTCGACCAGCTGGCGCATCACGCTGCTGACGCGCGCGTGCGCATACTGGATGTAATAGACCGGGTTATCGGTGCTCTGGGACTTCGCCAGGTCAAGGTCAAAGTCGAGATGTTGTTCGGACTTTCGCAACACGTAAAAAAACCGTGCTGCGTCATTTCCGACTTCCTTGCGCAGTTCGCGCAGCGTGACGAATTGACCTGCGCGTGTCGACATCTGCGCTTTTTCCCCACCGCGATAAAGAATGGCGAACTGGACCAGCAGCACATCGAGCTTTTCCGGATCATCCCCGAGGGCCTTCAGCGACGCCTTGATGCGGGGAACATAACCGTGATGGTCCGCGCCCCAGACATCAATCACCTTTTCAAAACCACGTTCGAGCTTTCCGGCGTGGTAGGCGATGTCCGAGGCAAAATACGTTTCAACCCCGTTCTCACGGACGAGCACGCGATCTTTTTCGTCGCCAAACTCGGTGGAACGAAACCACACCGCGCCGTCCTTGTCGTAGACGAAGCCACGTTCACGCAGCCGCGCAATGGCCTTCTTGACTGCGCCGCTTTCAAACAGGGATCGCTCCGAAAACCAGTTTTCGTAAACGACGCCAAATTCGCGCAAATCATTCTCGATGTCCGCCAACATGGCATTGAGGCCCGCATCGAACACGACGCGATACGCCTCCGCGCCCAACCGTTCGCGCGCACGTGCGATCAATGCATCCACATGGATTTCTTTGTCACCGCCTCGCGGCTCATCCGCGGGAATGTCGCGAAACACGTCGGCCGCCGGCACGTGGAACCGTTCACCCTGCGTGCGCCGTAACGATGCCGCAATGTCGTAGACGTAATCGCCTTTGTAACCGTTGCTCGGAAACTCGAACTTCTCGCCACCCAATTCCAGATAGCGGAGCCAGACGCTGATGCAAAGAATGTCCATCTGCCGGCCGGCATCATTG
>DKAR01000074.1 GCA_002450895.1 Proteobacteria bacterium UBA6921 | reverse complement strand
CGGGCTAGGAGTTACAACCGTCAATGCTGCCTCGGATTGTCTGCCTCTAATACCCATGCGCGTTACTAGCCTTTTTGTCTGAGTTTATGAAATGAAAGGAACAGCGCCGGTCTAACGACGCACCGCTAAAACCTTAACCTACCCCCCCCTATCTACTTCTTTTCGTTCCAATGGTGCGCAGGATCAACAGGCACACCATCTAACGCCGCACCCATGCGACCGATGCCGCCTTTCTCTATCGACTGCTTATGCCCGTCGTGGCATTGCTTACATAAGGATTGCCAGTTGTCCGAGTCCCAGAACAACTCCATATCGCCTTTATGCGGCTTGATGTGATCGACTACGGTTGCCGGGCTTACCCTTCCACGCTTCAGGCAAATCACACATAAGGGGTGATTGCCCAAGAACCTGAGTCTGGCCTTTTGCCATTGCGCGTCATAAGGGCCTGCCATGTTACGGGGCTGTAACAATCAGCTTGATTGTCGCGCTTCTGGTTTGCGCTGGTGTCGATGTCGTCCCGCACGTAATGAGCACGTGGTATGTGCCAGCCGTGGCGCATGCGATCGAACACGTAATAGCCTCACCTGCCGCGCATGACCTACCATTTATCGTGATGACAGTAGAGTTCACCGCCTTGTTCGATATGGTCAGCAATTGCGGGCTAGGAGTAGGGTATTCGATGATTGTCGGCGTACCCGTGAACAGCTCTGAGCTATCCAGCAATCCTGCCATATCGACCGCATGGTTCACCGTTTCTCCCGTCGATTGCGTGTGAATCTCAGGGGCCAAGTTGATAGCCATCTAGTCGTTATCCTCAATCGTGTAGTGCGCGCGATTCACTTCGATCGTGTNNATCGTGTAGTGCGCGCGATTCACTGGTGCGATGTATTCCAACGCGCTCAGCACGATAGCCGACGAATTCTTTGCCGCGAATCCTGCGTACGCACGCCCTGGCGTGCCCATATCTCCGATACGGGTGAGTTGATTGCCTGACAGCGCCATTACTTCAGATTCGCAGTATGGCTGGACGTAACCGCAGTGGTGACGGCCGTAATCGTGGCAGTCTTGGTGCTGCCCACATAATCGGTGATGTCCGTGACCTGCATGTCGAGCGTGCCGCTGTTGAACACTAGGATTCGGCCGTTGTAGAAATCATCCGTACTACTAGCTGTTGATCCGTCTACAAGCGCGAGCACCGCGGTCGTGGTCGTTCCGCCAGAGAAAGTCACCGGTACACCGTCTGCCGCATTGCTTGTAATGTAAGCAAGCTGAGCAGCAGTGGGCGTGCGCGCCTCCATTTCTGCGTTCGTCGGAGGATCGTATGCGTTCAATGCGTCGGTGCATTCGCTCTGCACTTCGGCATCCCATGCCGCGTTCCACGGAATCGCCGAAAGACCCGCGCCTGCCGCGCCGATTTCTGCTGTATCAACCAAGATTGCATCCACATTGGCATCAATCGTTGCGATATCTGCCGAGATGCTTGCACCTGCCGGGGTGCCTAGTTTTGGTTGCATGTCGGCGGTATCGGCCAAAATGGCAGTAATGTCGGCCTGTAGTGTGGTTCCGGTATCGACAAGGATTGCATCCACATTGGCATCAATCGTCGCAATATCGGCGCTGAGCGATGCGCCGGCGGGTGAACCCAATTTCGGCTGCATGTCCGCTGTATCAGCAAGAATGTCAGTCAACGCAACGGCCGTCGTTCCTGCCGTGACATGGCCCGCGGTTGCTTCGTCCCAAATATCATCCACGCCAGTCGATGACAAACGGTATCCCGTTTTATCGTTATTCGTAACGACAATTACTCCGCTTGTCCCTGTGTCATCAAGGATCGCATCGACAACGGTGTCAACGGTCGCAATATCCGCAGCAATCGAAGCCCCAGCCGGAGCCCCAAGCCGCGCGTAGTTGTCGCCTGTTTGCGGGTACGATGTAAATACCTGCACCGTTGCTGGAACAGCGCCTGAGCCAATAAAGGTAAACGCAATAAGATCATAATTCGTTTCGGCTTGGGCAGGCGCGTAGGTGTGATAGCCGTTACCTTCATGAGTACATGCACCAGAACCGACTGAGCCAACGGCCTGTGTTCCGGCGTCACCCGTAACATAAACTGTCACCGACCCAGTAAATGCGCTGCCATCAGTTGCGCTCACAAGTTGAGCACCAATGGTTTGCGAAGCTGTATTTTTTTTCATTGCGCATGCACCAAAAAGTTTGAGTTAATCGCCCACGCCGAAACAAAAGACGGGCCTGCGCCTGAACTTATTCCGCTATAGCTAAAAGCAATATGCTGCCTATCGCCTTGGTCAATCGTGCCATCAGGAAGTACTAGCGAAAGCGTAGAAGCCGAAACAATCCCCACAGAACTTGCGCGCTTTGATCGCGTATCAAGGTCAGCCATTAGGGACCTGTACCTATTTCGCCACGGGTATAGGTCGTGGTGTCGTCTGATACCGTGGCTTTCTGGTCAACCGTTGTTCCGGCATCGTCGTAAATGCTTAGCGTTGTCGATGTTTGGGTGATCTTGTTGCGGAACGCCTTATAGAGATACCCAATCTTCTTGGCCAACGAAACGGTTGCGCCCGGAGCTTCTTGGCCCGGTTCGGCATAGGTGTCGGTATTCAATGTGTCTACAACTTCCGCATTAACGTCAGCCTTAGCTTGTGTCGCAAGGCTACCGATAGAACCTGTTACGTTTCCACCAACGTTGCCCGTGACAGAACCGACAGCGCCTGTAACACTTCCGACTGATCCAGATAGGCTTCCAGTTATGTTTGCGGTCTGATTGCCTAGTCCGGTCGTTGCTATTAGTGAATAACCTGTCTTACTACCGGAAGCGACGACCACGCCACTAGTGCCAGTGTCATCGAGAATCGCCGCCGTATCTGATTTCGCCGCCGCAATATCAGCAGAAATCGAAGCACCAGACGGAGCGCCTAAACGAGCATAAGTGTCGCCAGTTTGCGCAGTGTGTCCAGTCAACGTCGTGACGGTCGGAATAACCGCGCTGGTGTGCGTAAGCTGCGCAAGGATTGCGTCGCTTGCTGGCCAAATCTCGTAGGTATCGGTACTGATTGCTGCCGGGAATGCGGGGCTAACCGTAATGGTATCGGTCCCCGGAGTGAACCCGGTAATCAGGCGACCCAACCCTGAATTAGTGCCGGACGTGATTACAAGCACCTGTCCGCGCCAATGGTCCGTAGTGGATTCCGTGCGAGCCGCATCGACAAGCGTGGTTGTCGAGCCGCTGTCGGCTGTACCACTGACCAGCACCGTAGGTAGACGGGTCTGGATATTGTCGGTATCGGCCTGGATAGCTGCAATATCTGCGCTCATCGAAGCGCCTGCCGGAGCCCCGAGTCTGGCATAACAATCGCCAGTCTGCGCCGTATGGCCCGTAAGCGTTGTTACCGTTGGAATCACTGCGCCGGTGTGGGTAACGCCCGCGAGCGTTACCAATCCGCTAGACAAACTGATCTGCCCCGTGCCCGTGCCGCTCGATAGCAATACGCTGGTGCCGATATCTCGGCCGGTTTGGGATGTCCCGCCCAGTTGAGAAGCATTGCAATCCAGCAAATCAGACCCGGCAATTAACGAATCATAAACTTGCGCGGGCAATACAACGCATTCCGTGCGCGTCGATAGCGCGCCCGAGACGTGACAATAAACCACCATGCTGCCTACCGTGTTGGTGTCCGTCGCATCCAACGTACAATAGTAAATACCGCCGCTGATGTGCGTTGCCCCGCCGCTGTTTTTGTTTGCGAGCGTCGATGCGCCGGTTTTCCAAAGTTGGATATCGGTGTTCGCAATCGATAGCGCGGTTTCCGCCGTATTGCCATCGGTGCTGTCAACAAAATAGCCGAGCGGGATTTCCTGCGAGGCTGTGTTATATCGTAGGTAAATCGGCATTAAGCTATGCCCTGAGATTGTAAATGATTATAGAAAACCGGGACGGAACCGCCGCCGCCGCCGCCGCCTGCCGGATTTAGAGCCAGCACAGAAATATCGCTGCTATCGCCGGTTGCTAACGTAAAAGTTGCATTGGTTGATCCCGCCACTTCGCGATACTCAATTCGCGACGAGTCACCGCTAAATGTGCTGCCTAAAACATTCGTATGGGAGGTGCCGACACTTGGGATCGTGGTTGAGTTGCCATTAAACATAATGGCCAACACAAGACCCCCCGTGGGCGAAGTAATCGACGCCGACGCGCCATCGGTGCCTGTGCCGTAAACCGTATCAACAACAAAGTTGTAGGCGCTAATTGGGCTCGCGGAATCGTGCCCGCTAAGCTCTACAGCCCATACTCTGCGGTAATCGTTTGCGCCATCGAGCGTAAATGTGACTGTGGTAGCGCCTGTAGTAGTCGCCGTAACTTGCGCCGCCCACACCTTATTGGATGTGTCGGGCGTCCCGATAATCGCCATCGAGTCATAGGTTGTTGTTGCTGATGATGGATAGCGCGAATTTGGATACCACGCCCATACAAACCCAACAACCAGATTCCCCGACGTGACGTTGGAATCAAACGTTACAGCGACCGTGTTCCCCGACGAATCAAAATATGCGGACTTAGATTGGACAATGCTCCAGGTCATTACAAATCCCCCGCCGTGATCGACGAAAACCCATAACTCGACAGCGTTGATCCCGGAGTCGGCCAGAATCCAATGCCGGGTTGGCCGCTATCGTAGGTGGCAACCGTTCCGCCAACCGAAACATCAAAACTCGATAGTCCGCTCACGTTTGATCCGTTCAATTTAACTGTTAATCTCGCGCTTGTTCCGGTACCAGTGATTGACGCATAGAGAACATCGCCTGTAGTTGGAAGTGCGATTGACCCAGCTCCGGGGTCATAGATCGCCGTATAACTCGCGAGCGGACCAAGCCATTTAACGACGGCAATGTAGGCTTGCGATCCACCAGTCGCGATACCCCATAAGATTTCGTAGAATGTCGCGCTACCCGATGACATTGCTCCGCGCAAAAGCAGCTCGATTTCATGGCTGTCTGTCGCGTTATAGTATCCGCTGGCTCTGTAGATCGTTCCCTGGATGTATTGATCTGAACTGAAGGCTCTGTAGGACGTTTTTAGAAGCGCGATATCGTCCGCATATCTGTTAACTCCGCCAGAATCGACAAGTCTCGCCCCGAACGCCAATCCCGGAGTTTTTTGCACATTCGACCAGTCTGCTCCGTCTGCGAGCCCGTTGAGCCATATCCCGCCCTCACTAATTGGGTTTTCAGTCCCAGAGAACGAGGTGGAAAAATTAGTATTGAGGGTTAACCCGTTACTCAATGCCCGGCCACGAAATACGATCATGCTTTCTTTTCTTGCCTATTTTTTTGTTTGAGTCCGACGCTAGGCTTGCGGCGAGTCATTGGGCTTTGATTCTTCGGGATCACGTGGCGGCTTGGTCACGTTGAGAATCGCCGTGCCGCATCCAATCACCGCCATAATCCAGACCATGAAAGGGACTTGATTCGCAGTGATCGTCATTACGTCCGGCTTGTCTGATAGGTAGCCAACGATTGCCGTTGCGCCACCAACAATGCCGATGACGGCTTTGAATAGATAATAGCGAATCCAGTTCACTGACCGAGCGCCTTCAATCCACCAGCCGCCGCGTTCACCTTGTCAATGTTGTCCTTCATCTTCGGACAGAATTCATTCACGGCTTTGGTTAGGGTGTCGACACATTCCTGTTCGCTCGATTTGGCTGTAAGGCCAGAGAACATCGAGCACGCGGAAATCGACATAGCAAGAGAAAAAGAAATCATTGTTTCTTTCATTGTTGGCCTCGCTGCATGTGGTAGTTATCGACTCGATTGCGCAATTCCCGCATCTGTTGCCGAGCGTCCTGTATTAGTTCCTTCTGGTTCTGTAATTCGTTCTCGATCACTTTGACCGTTGCAAAGCTTGTTGCTACTGCCGTGATTCCGGCAATCACCAGCGCGTTTATTATTTGAGATAGATTCACTTTCACGCCTCTCCGCTCCCCAGCGGCTAAAACAAACGGTATGAATCCGTTATCAACTGCGTGCTGTAAGCCTTCCCAGAGTCGCACGTTTAGATCACCACCAAAACGTCATCACCACTTGCTGCCACGGCTGTGATTTGTTCGCGCACGGTTCGCGGCGCAATAATGCAACCGTGTGAAGCGGTTTTGTTCATTGCCTTATTGTCTCCGTGGATTCTGAAATCAGCTCGATTTGTAACGGCTATATCAACAGGCTCTAATTTGATCGTGTGCGGGCCAGTGGTCTTAGAATCGTAGGTTTCGCCGATCCGCCAGGAGCCCTTTGGGATTGGGCCAATGTTTTTCCACGACTCATAGGCCGGGTTATTCAGTCCAACCCCATGTCCTGAATAGGATTCGGACGTTACGTTGCCGCTGTCGTGGGTCAGCTCGCCGGTTTCCTGTCGGTAGAACCAAGGCATCTAACCCCCCTAATTTTGAGCAATAAAAAAGCCCGCAAGTGTTATTGCGGGCCTGTAGGCGCTACACGCCTAATTTACCAACTCTATATCAAATAGAGGACAGTTTTGTCAACGACTATTTTTTTAGGCTGTTGATAGCTCACCGCCGCATCGGTCACTCATCATCGCTCCCCGGTTCGCGGTTCCATCCGAGAAAATCAATCGGGTCTCGGTGCTCGACAAATTGTCGTGACGGTTCGTGAAAGTGCAATCCGATTTTTCCGATCCAGTTGCGTCTACCTCGCTGCTTGTCTACGCCAAGAATACAAGACGGCCGTGTCGCATCCTCGCGCTTCTTGTCGCGCCATACATTGAATACGTAATCTGCCTTGCTCGCAATATCATGCGCTCCCGCGATATCGTGCGGGCTTCCTGGCGAATCATCGCCGGTGCGGCCATCACGCTTGCGCATATGCGCCACTAGGTGACACGTCGCTCCGGTGTCCTTGGCCGCAATCTTGAGCGCACCAACAAAATTGCTTTGCGCTTCGTAGTCGTCCCGATTAACCGCGATCATCATCAACGAGTCAATCGCGATTTGCGTGACGCCCAGCTCCGCAGCCGCGTAACGAATCAACGCCACACATCGTTCGGCCGGAACTTCGCCTTGCTGGTCGTACAGCCAGACGCGACCGCGGATCAGGTCGATAAACCGATCCAGTGCGCGAACGCTTGGATTTGAAACACCGCACGCCATGCGTGCCAAATCTTCCCAAACTTGATCAACATCTTCTTCCATCGAGGCAATAACAACTTTCTCATCACGATGAATGGCATGCAGCATGAGCATTTTCAGCATTTGCGATTTGCCATGGTGGCTCCACCCACACCACACCGCAAGTTTGCCGGGGCGAATCAGTACGTCACGCTGGTGTCCACTCCACGGCAATGTTAGCCCGGATTCGGCGTCGGGTCCGAGCAGGATGTTTCTCTTGCACCGTTCAGCAATGGCTTCACCGGGAATCAGCCGGGCCGCATCGGAAGGCTTGAGCCATTGCCGCCAGTCGATTTTATCGCCGTCAATTGTCTGCCCTGCATGCCGCTGAAGCATCCTGTCAACGAGTTGCATATTTCACCGCCTCCAAAATTTCCGCCGCGAGATCGATCACGCGGTCTGCGTCTTTCGGTTCAAGTTTGCCGTGCGCCATGTCGGCCGCTGCAATCGCAATTGCGGTAACGTTGAACGCAACCGCTTCCAACACCGTGCGCGGGTTCCACGGCAAACGCTTCAACCCTTCCACTGGTCCGAGGCGTTTCTCCGGCATCAGGTCGGCAAGTTTCAGCCCCAACACCGCGAGTATATGCTCTACCGGACACCCGGCGAAACAGTGGAGCAATATTCTTCCGTCGCCGGTATCCTTGATCGCTAGCGATGGACTGCGATCCTCATGCGCCGGACAACACGCAACCCACTCACCTGGCGCTGTCGGCCGAACTTTTTCCAGCCCCGCTAGTATCACGTCGATCTTGCTCATGCAACACCTGCCCACGGATCAGCCCTGCCTGTTCCGCTAGGCTTCGCCCGATCCTGCGCCCGCTTGAGCCAGTTCGTCAGAAATCGCCGGTAGTTCGATTTTCGGTTGGCCGGGTTCGCCTGAGTCCAGGCAAATGCCGCTAGAAGCTCAGCCGTTATATCAACCGCCGGGTAAGCAGCCCGCCACAACGCAAGATCGTTCGAAGCAACGCCATCCCATCCACTGCCGTTGGGTCTGATTGAATCGAGCTTCGGTTTTGCTTCAGCGTTGAGCGATTTATCGCTCGACGCAGATGTATTTCTCTTCTCTTCTCTCCTCTTCTCTGTGTTGCAACTTGCTAGCAACGCGCTAGCATCCGCTAGCGAACCGCTAGCGCACTCAATAAACCCGCATTTAATCAATGCGTTAAAGTTTGGCGGGGTAGTTAGATAAGCAACGCGCCGAACGAATTCGGGGTCACCGTTAAATGACCCGTCATTGGCCTCATCGCGAGACGCTAGAATCATGCTAGCAATCATTAGCACCTTGCTAGCATCGTCGGACATCACCCATGTTTCGGACGTGAGCAGCGATGAGTGGAGCTTGATCCACGGTGGAGATCGGTCTTTGTAATGCTGGTACTTTGCCCAGCCTTTTATTTTGTATCTCACAAAGGGCCTCTTGAGGCACGACCATCGCTCAGGTGGAAATTCCGAGGCATTTGTCGGCTAGCGACTTTGCGGAGCTGAACGATGGCCGTGCCTGAAAAAGTCATTTCGTATCCTCGGTAGGCTTTCCACAGCCTATTCAAACCATAATCGATCAATTACACGCAGTCAATCCGAAGTTCAATAATAAATTGTCATGGTGTCCTTAATCGCGGACATTAAAATACCTATTGGAACTGCAACACTTACAGTTGTGTATCTGTCATTTCTCGCATGCGAACTGAAATGTTTTTCTACCCATTCATCTTTGTTATTTTTCCAAGCAAGTCTTAATTGATGAAACGGCAATAAATAACAACGCTTCGACGGGATAAAAGCATAAGCAATAAAATCACAGGCTAAATCTTTTGCTATCCAGCCAGGAATACGTTTTTCTTTATTACTCCAATACTCAAGCAAAATATCGTCATAATCTTTCGCTCGGACCTTTTCATCAACGGTTAATGTTTTACCGCTTGATAAAGTCAAGACTCGATCAATACCACCGCGTTGCGCCCATCCATCTTTGCGAACGCAAATCATAGTTTCTAAAGTTGGAAATGCTGATCGATAAACTTTTTCCCACATTGGATCGTCGGATTGCGAATTAGAGAGATCGAGAGAATTAGCAAAATTATGCACTTTACTCATACTGATTGATTTCCCCAAACGCTCCATCCATCACGTTTATTTCGGCAAAACATTTCAACTTTAGGTAATGTCGGATACATGGCCTCAATAATTTCGGCCATTGCTTGAGGTTTTTTGGAATGCTGCTCGCGCTTAACTCTGAGTATTGAACTAACCCGCGCAGTTGGCGGAGGTGCTGGAACATTTCCGCGCGTAGCCACCAACAATAATTCATGTTGTTGGCGAAAATAATATCCCATACCGATCACTTCTTTATCCCATATTGCGCATGTTCTATACGCAAATCCCCATGCTGCAAGAACCTTAAATGCTTCTTCGAGTTTTGGCGATGTTGCCCACATAAATAATACGCAATCATCTAGCGCGATTTCGTTAATCGATAGAGCGCAAATTTCCTCCAACGACATTGTCGGATATTGATTTTCAATCGCTCGTGATTCCGTTTCGATATACTCGTATCGCCAAGGCGGATCGCAATAAATAACGGGGAATCGTCCTATTCCTTCGAGAGGCTTATTCTCCTGAGATATTTTCGCAATTGTATTAAGCCGTGTATTACGAACCGCATCGGCTTTTTCATTTCTGATCTTTTTGGCGGCTTGCAAAATTTCTTTTTCACCGCGCGCGACAATTTCTTTTTGTTGCTCTTTAGGTAGTTCTGCAACCTGCGCAGCCAGGTTGAGCGAGATTGAACCAGCCCTAACCGCATCGACTAACTCTTGCGTCGCGTCGCGCTCTATCTTGGCGGCAGTCGCCACTGAGCGCGTACTGACTTGCAGCATATCGGCGGCTTGGGTTTGGGAAGTCTGCAAATTTGCAGACTTATCGGACGGCCGGTGCGCTGGCATATTCGCCAGACTCGCCGCCACCATAGCACGCTGCGACTCGTTCAGGTGCCTACGTTTGAGATTAAGAGAAACTACAAAACCTATAGGATCATTGCCATCATACACGCGGAACCGTGGTGCGATTCCGGTCTCTTGGCAGGCAGAATAACGATGCCTGCCATCAAGCACTTTGTCTTCGTATAGCCAGATTGGTTCTAGTAGCCCGTTTTTCGCAATATCTTGCTTAAGGGGAATAAACTCCGATTCGGACATCACGGGAAAAATTTTTGCAATCTGATGGATATCGTAAATCATGACTCGTACCTTTTTGGATAGATTACTAACTGTCAGATGGATGCATAATACTTTTATGCTTCTCTTTGCAATAATCAAAATGCAGATCGATCAACCTAACCCCAACGCTAAAACGCGGCTCCTTCGTCTCGCCGCGCGCGAGTCGGTTTAGGTGCTGCCAATCGCTACCGACCTCTTTCGCAATCGACGATAGCGATTTGTAATCGCGGCGAAGATTGATTGTTAGTAGTTGCCAGTCGATCACAATTATCTGTCGTCAATTCGTTTCCGCCATCGAATACAACGCAATACGCTTGCCGCTGCGCGTCGATACAATCGATGTGCGTATCTTATGCCCTCTAGCGCGAAGATCGTTTATACGCGCAGCCAAGCGAAAACAGCCATAGTCAGCTAGAGCTTCCATCGCAGTAATGGATTGATATTTTTTCATGTGCGACAAAATATCAGCAGATTGGCTCATGCGACTAACCACCGCACACCAAAAAAAACCGCCACCCAAAACGCAATACACGCGCCAACGCAGAGCCACCACAAGCGCACATCAAACGGTTCGTTGTTTTCGTACTCGTCCACAATTTTTCCTCCTCGGTTAATAGCTGACTAAATACGCAAGT
>DKAR01000146.1 GCA_002450895.1 Proteobacteria bacterium UBA6921 | reverse complement strand
CCAGGTACAGCAACATGGTCAGGCGCAAATCCACGAAACCCTGATAGGCGTAGCTCAGCGCGCCGTAAGCACCCATGAAGAGCGCCAGAAAAAGCTCGGTGCCCGTGGCCACGGCCGTCGGCACCCCGAAGACGTAGATCATCGCGGGCACGCCGATGAATCCACCCACCGCAATCGTTGCGGCCAGCATTCCGGTGGCAAATCCCAGCGGCAACACGAACAACAGGGACACGCGCGCACCAATACTTGAAAAGTGAACCATCGTGCCGGGGATATGAATCGACTGCACCCATTTCGCGAGGCGCGTCGCCTGATGTTCTTCACCGGTCATTCCGGCACGAAACATCTGGCGCGCGTCGCGCAGCACGAACCCTCCGACAATCGCGAGCACCACGACAAAAATAAACGAGACGTAAAGATTGGTCCCGACGTCACCGAAACTGTTGCGAATCGTTGTCATGACATGCTTTCCAAAATACATGCCGAGCTCGGCGAAAACACCCATGACCAGACCCAGCTTCACATCCACCTGCCCATACTTGTGGCGCTTCACTGCGCCGACCAGCGCCTTGGGAAACTTGTGGCAGATATTGCTCGCCACGGCGACGATCCCCGGCACACCCATCGTCATCATCGCGGGCGTGAGCACAAACGCGCCGCCGGAACCGATGAATCCGCTGACCATCCCGCCGACAATGCCAACGAGAAACAGCAACAACGCGTTGGTGAGCGTGAGATCAATGAACAGAATCGAATCCATTTTGGCGCTCCGCTAGGTGTCTTTCTTCGGCTGCAACTTCTTGGCAGGTTTCAAACCCAACGTTTCCCAGAAGTGGTGCGTAAACGCACCGTGCACAAACGAAACGAGGAAAGCGACGGAGATGGGCACCAGGAAGTAGATCTTCTCGCCCTGGCGTGTCCGGCGGGCCATTTCAACCAATTCATCGGCGAACGCAAAAATCGAGACGAACAAAAGCAGGCTGGCGACTCCAAATGCGACGGCTCTGGGAAGGCTGGTCCGGTCGATCTTCATCGAAGCATCTCGCGACGAATCTGCACCCATTTAACGGCGAGATCCCGAGGTGCGGCATCCGTAGTTCTTCTTATTTCCGATCTCCTGACCTCGTCTTGTTATGTGTTGATCTCGGAAGGCTCGCATCGGCCAGAGGCGGATCTACCAGCCGAATTAAAAAAATGCAGATGAACCGGTCAGCCCCAGCAAATTGTTACTTCACCCAACGCACTCGCTAAGAAGTGGCGGGAACGCATCGCAACAGCACCGTGCCCGAAGAAAATGTGCGCGTCTCGGCTGGCTTGAGCCTGACTCTGTTATGAATCTGCGAGAACGCGGCCTTGCCAGAACCCAGAAGTATCGGGACATAGTACAGGCGGTATTCGTCGATCAGCCCCGCAGAGGCCAGGGCTGACGCAAGCACGAGACCCCCGACACCGATGGACCCGCCTCCCGGCTGCGCTTTGAGGCGTGCGACTTCGGCGACGGCATCGCCTTTGACCAGTCGCGAGTTCCAGTGAACTTGGTTGAGCGTCGATGAGAAAACAACTTTGGACACAGGCTTCCAGAGCTGCGCGTACTCAACAATAACGTCAGGCGCCGAAGGGTCCTGGTCCGCCGTCGGCCAATAGCCTGCCATGAGTTCGTACATGCGGCGACCGTACAGAAGAGTGCCGAGCTCTCTCTCAACCTCATTGAAATGCCTGTGCAGCTCCTCATCGGGCACAACCCAGCGCGGGTCTCCGGACGCAGAATCGATATAGCCGTCGAGTGACAACGAGGTCGAGTAAACGATTTTTCGCATCGTGCTGCCTCAGAAAATCAGGTGGCTCAGGATACCGAACGTGGCAGTTCAGGCGCCGAGCGGGCCGCGCGAACACCGTTCGTCTGCAACCGCATCGAATCCCTCAGTACACCCCGGGGATTAAACGATAGCGCACCCGCCGTGCATATTCTCGATACCCCGGCAGTTCGTCCTGCAGCGTCTGGTCTTCCAGTGCGGTTCTGATCACCGCGATGATCAGCGCGGCCACCGCGGGAATCATCGTCCACAACGAGCTCAAGGCCAGCACAATGCCCAGCAGTGGAAATAGATTTCCGGCATAACCCGGATGCCGCACGATCCGGTAAGGGCCGCTGTCACACACCACATGCCCACGATCCACCTGAATGCGCACCACGCTGGAGAAGAAGCGGTTCTCTGCCAATGCCCACACCGCGAAGGCGTATCCGAGCGAGATCAGGATGAAGCCGAGCACAATGAGCCAAAGTGGAAAGACGGGTGACCCGCCAAAGCGGTGGTCCAATCCCGCCACGATGACCAATGGGAAACTGACGCTCAATGCCATTAGCGGAGCGAGCACTTTGTCCCATGCTTTCGCATTCCGGACACTCGCCATGCTTTGTCGTTCGTCAATTAACCCCGGATGCCGGCGCTCTGCCCAAATGTGCCCCCCGACGCCAGCGACAACAATCAGCAGGGAAAAAACCCACGCCTGCCACCAACCGAAATCGCCACCGCACAACAAGAGAATCAGGGGTATGAAGAGATACAACAAAACCAGGCGGAACCACTGGCGCGCGGATCCGGTCTGTACCACCTCGTGATCAACCAGTTTTGTTACCATGCCATTGCTCCGAACGTCCCGAAATCATTTCGTTCAGAATTTTCGAAAAGCGACTGAGTGCGCACAACGCTAAAGTCGTGGGGCGGCGCAGCACGCCGTCCCACACGAGCGTCTTGTTATGTCTCTTTGAATTACTTTCCATAGTTCTCAAACGATTGAGCGACACCTAAATGAGTCTCATAGTCGACAAATTTGGATATCTCCAGCACCTCGTTTTCAAATTTTTCGCGTTTACTTATAGCTTCCATCGAAGGCCAGCTTTCGACACCGATGAAATCCCATTGATCATCCCGTCCGGTGCAGTCGATCATCGAAATCGCTTTCATCCCTAACGCATCGAGGTTAGCTCGATCTTTCGCCATAAATTCCAATCGTTCCTTTTCAGATAGTTTTAGAAACTCAGGCTTCATCTTTGTGAGAAACAACCTAACGATCGGCGTGTCATCTTTCATTGAAAGCTTTCCTTTCCATGATTATCGATGGCGAAATAAAACACTGCACTTGGGTGGCGAGTGTAGGCGGCGCGAAACGCCAATGAAGCGAGCCCAGTTCGGCTCGCTTGTTAGGCCGCACTTGTTGATGCCTGCCGGCGCTCTTGTACAAGAGCAGATCGGGTCCAGAGAGCAAAAGCGAAGTCAACAGCGCCAAAAAACAGCAGCATCTTTGGGGCTTCGAACAGCAACACGAACCCAGCAAGAAACACGATGACCGACATGCGCAGGGGAACGGAAAGGGCGATAAAACCGGACCAGTTTCCTTTTGCGGCCGAGATGTCGTAGATACCCAAAAGCAAAACTAACATGCCTACGACGCGAATCCACACTTCTGTCGTTGGCGAGATGTAGAAAAGTGCGAGCAACATGTTTGGCGCGAGAGTAAGGGCGCCGCCTAGACTAAGGAGGTAAACACCAAACACAAAAAGACTTTTCGCGGCGTTGGACATTGTTGCCTCTAATGTCGGTTAAGTGGACTAACGAGACTGTAGAAAAAGTT
>DKAR01000186.1 GCA_002450895.1 Proteobacteria bacterium UBA6921 | reverse complement strand
GCCGCCCGCGTTCCACACGCCGAAGCTTTGGCCGGCGGTGCCGGTAAGCTTGAGCACGATGGGGTTTGATTCCATGCCGAGATTGTCGTGACGCTTGGCGATTTCGCCGGACAGGCGTGCGCCAATCGAACGGTTGGTGTTGCGCAGTTCGTACTTGAACTCGCCGCCGGCTTTTTTCTCGATCGCCGGCAGGCAGTCGCGCACCATGCGCTCGGCCAGTTCGCCCTGGTCAAACGGATTGTTCTTCGGCTCGATGCAGCAGTTCGCCTTGCCGTCGACCATGCCGTCGGTGGACAACAATGGAGTAAGGTCAAGCCCGCGTTGCTTCGAGGTATGCCCCTCAATGATCTCTAATAGATCGGTGCGGCCGATCAAATCGGTGAATTTGCGAATGCCGAGTTGCGCCATGCGCTCACGCACATCCTGCGCGACGAAACGGAAATAGTTCATCACCATTTCCACCTTGCCGGTGAAGTGTTCGAGACGCAGCACCTTGTCCTGCGTCGCCACGCCGGTGGCGCAGTTGTTCAGNNAGATGCGCAGATACTTGCAGCCCATCGCGATCATCGGCGCGGTGCCGAAGCCGAAGCTTTCTGCACCGAGAATGCCCGCCTTGACGATGTCGAGGCCGGTCTTCAATCCACCGTCGGTCTGCAGCCGCACTTTGCCGCGCAGATCGTTCTTGCGCAGCGTCTGGTGTGTTTCCGTCAGACCCAATTCCCACGGGCTGCCGGCGTACTTCACCGACGTCAGCGGGCTCGCGCCGGTTCCGCCGTCATGGCCGGCGATGGTGATCAGGTCGGCGTACGCTTTCGCGACACCCGCGGCAATGGTGCCGACGCCGGCTTCCGCCACAAGCTTCACGGAGACGAGCGCGCTCGGGTTGACCTGCTTCAAATCGAAGATCAGCTGCGCGAGGTCTTCAATCGAGTAGATGTCGTGATGCGGCGGCGGTGAAATCAGCGCGACGCCGGGCTTCGCATAACGCAGGCGTGCGATGAGTTCGTTGACCTTGCTGCCGGGCAACTGGCCACCTTCACCGGGTTTTGCGCCCTGGGCGACTTTGATCTGCAGCACTTCCGCGCTGGCCAAATACGCCGGCGTGACCCCGAAGCGGCCGGATGCGACCTGTTTGATCTTGGAGCGCTTGATGGAGCCATAGCGTTCCGGATCTTCGCCGCCTTCGCCCGAATTGGAGCGACCGCCGAGGCGGTTCATCGCTTCGGCGAGCGTTTCGTGCGCTTCCGGTGACAGGGCGCCGAGCGACATTGCGGCGCTGTCAAAGCGCGGCAGAATGTTTTCGATCGGTTCAACGTCATCGACCGGAATCGATTTGGCCTTGTTGCTCAAGCGGAACATGTCGCGCAGTGCGAGCACCGAGCGATTGTCGACGAGATTCGCGTACTTTTTGTATTCGTTGTAGTCGCCGCTGCGTACGGCCTGTTGCAGCGACTGCACGACGTCCGGGTTGTAGGCGTGATCTTCGCCGCCCCAGATGAACTTCAGCAGGCCGCCTTGTGAAATCGGCTTGCGCGGATTCCACGCGTCTTTCGCGAGCTGGCGCTGATCGTCTTCAAGGTCGCTGAACTGCGCGCCCTGCACGCGGTTTGTGGTGCCGCGGAAGCACAGGTCGACGACGTCGTTGTGCAAGCCGACGGATTCAAACAGCTGCGCGCCGCGATAACTCGTGATGGTCGAGATGCCCATTTTCGAAATGATCTTGTACAAGCCCTTGTTGAGGCCTTTGCGATAGTGCGCGTACAGCTCATCGAGTTTTTCCGTGGCCGGAATTTCATTGGTGCGCTGCAAGTCGCGAATGCATTCGTACGCGAGATACGGAAACACGGCAGTGGCGCCGTAACCGATCAGGCAGGCGAACTGGTGTGGATCGCGTGCGGTGCCGGTTTCAACGACAATGTTGGCATCGCAACGCAAACCCTTCTCCACCAGGCGATGGTGTACCGCGCCGGTGGCGAGCAGGGCGTGAATCGGCAGCTTGCCTTGTGCAATCGCGCGATCCGACAGCACGATCACGACCTTGCCGTTTTTCACTGCGCGTTCCGCGTGGTCGCACACGGCAGTGATGGCGTCTTTCAGATTGCCAGTCGCCGGATAGTTCAGATCAATGACTTCGGCGGCGTAGTCGGCGTCTTTGCTTTCGCACAGTTGAATGTATTTGCTGGGCGAAAGAATCGGCGAACGCACGCGCAAGCGCTTGGCATGCTCCGGCGACGACACGAACATGTTGCGCTCGCGGCCAAAGCAGGTTTCCAGCGACATCACGATCTGTTCGCGCAGCGGATCGATTGGCGGATTGGTGACCTGTGCAAACTGCTGGCGGAAATAGTCGTACGGCGAACGCACCCGCGATGACAGCACCGGGATCGGCGTGTCGTCGCCCATCGAGCCGACGGCTTCTTCGCTGTTTTGTGCCAGCACGCGCAGGATCTGGTCGCGTTCCTCGAACGAGATCTGGAACATCTTCTGATGCACGACCAGCGCCTCGTCGTCGAGCTTGGGCGCGTTGATCTCGAGTTCCGGCTTGGATTCGAGGCGCTTGGAATGTTCCTTGAGCCAGCTGCGGAACGGATGCATCGACTTCAGCTTCGCGTCGATGTCTTCCGGAAGCAGCAGCTTTCCGGTCTGCGTATCCGCGGCGATCATCTGGCCGGGACGCAGGCGACCTTTCATCACCACGTCTTCGGGTTTGTAGTCGTACACGCCGATTTCTGACGCGAGCGTGATGTGGCGATCCTTGGTGATCAACCAGCGCGCGGGGCGTAGGCCGTTGCGATCCATCGTGCACCCGGCGTAACGACCGTCAGTCAGCACGATTCCGGCGGGACCGTCCCACGGCTCCATGTGCAT
>DKAR01000160.1 GCA_002450895.1 Proteobacteria bacterium UBA6921 | reverse complement strand
CCACAAGATCAAGGAAGTCATGGAACGCTCGGAAAACATCGGTATGCAGACGTTCGATAGCGCGCTGTTCAAGCTGTACAAGGAAGGCAAGATTTCAATGGAAGAAGCCCTCCGCAACGCCGACTCGCAGAACAACCTGCGGTTGAAGATCAGTCTGGCCGAAGGTAAACCGCCCGAGGACACCAGCCTGAGTTTGGCGCCCAAAGGCACGAAAAAGGACGCCACGCCCCAACCCGCCAATACCTTTGATCTGGAAGGGTTGGAGCTGGAACCCAAGTAAGGGGATTCCACGTGGTTCGGCGGGGTCGTGATGGCCCGGCCGTTGCACCACGAACCACGGTGTCAAATTTTTGCGCGTGGCCCGTCAGATGAACCATTTTCTCGCTGTCCGCTCCATTGCCCGCTACACGCTGCTTGAGGCGCTGCGCAGCCGCCTTGTCGTGATTGTCCTGCTGTTGATTGTGGGTGCGGTGGCCTTGGCTGGATTCGTCTCAAATGTCGCCATCACTGAAACGCGCCAGATCGAAGCCGCGCTCATGGGGTCGGTCTTGCGCTGGTCCGCGGTGTTCGTCGTAAGTCTTACAGTGATCACCGGGATGGTGCGTGAATTCAACGACAAGGGCTTCGAACTCATCCTCGCACTGCCGCTGCCGCGTGCCGGCTATTACTTCGGAAAGTTTCTGGGCTTTTGTGGTGTCTCCCTCGTCGTTGCGGGTTTGGTCGGACTTTCGCTGCTGCTTGTTGCTACGGCGGATCAGGNNGATCAGGTTTTCGTCTGGAGCGTTTCGTTGGCCTGTGAACTGGTGCTGGTCTGTGCATTGAGCCTAGTTTGCATGCTCACGCTCAACCAAACCTTACCCGCGTTCACGATTGTTGCGGCGTTCTACCTATTGTCGCGATCGCTGGATTCAATTCAGCTGATTGCAAAGAATCCGCTCGCCGGGACCGAAAACGGAGTGCAGCAATTCATGACCGGCATTTTTTCCGGCATCTCCGCACTCTTGCCCAGTCTCGATCGTTTCACCAATTCTGCCTGGTTGGTCTATCCGGACACGACGTTGTCCCTGCTCGGCCCGGTTTTCAGCCAGAGCGTCATTTACCTTGTCTTGCTTGTCAGCGTTGGGTTGTTTGATTTGTACCGGAAGAATCTGTGAACACGAATAACATCAATAGTGGTGTTTGGAGTTCCGCGCTCACGCCTGCGGGAATTTCCGTCTGGTGGCGGCATCTGCACCGGAATGAACGCGCGATCAGTTGGGTGCCACGTCCGGTTGTTCTGCTTGGAGTGCTCGCGCTTCTGGCGCAGATTGCCTGGTCACTTCAACAACCAAACGCGGAGGCGGAGCAAGCCAACCTGCCCGACGTTCCTTCAGCAGTCGTCCTTCGCGCAGCCAGTTTTGGGGAGCCGGTAACCCTCAGCAAGCTGGTCATGCTGTGGCTGCAGACCTTCGACCGGCAGTCCGGTGTCACAATCCCGTTTCGGCACCTGGACTATGCCCGTGTCGAACGCTGGCTTGGGGCGGCGCTCGACATGGACCCGCGTGGCCAGTACCCATTGCTGGCCGCCGCCCGGGTTTATGGCGAAGTCACCGATCCGGGGCGCCAGCGCCGCATGCTGGATTTCGTTTATCGACAGTACGCGGCGGATCCGGACCATCGCTGGCCGTGGCTTGCCCATGCGGTTTTGACGGCCCGGCATCGCCTGAACGACCTTCCGTTGGCGTTAAAGTTTGCCCAAAAGCTTGCCGATACCCCGAACACTAGCGCAGTGCCGTCCTGGGCGCGCCAGATGCGAATCTTCCTGCTAGAAGACATGGGAGAAATCGAAAGCGCCCGGATACTCATCGGTGGATTGCTGGCGAGTGGCGTGATCACGGACGAGCACGAGTTGAACTTTCTGAATGAGCGACTCCGATCGCTCGACAAAAAGTGAGACGTACCACCACTTGTCCGGGCGGTCCTCGGCGCGACCCTACGATCTTGTTACAGGAGAGCATCATGAAGTCTAGTCAATCCGGTTTTACGCTGGTCGAAATTGCCATTGTGCTGGTCATCATCGGACTTCTGCTGGGCGGAATTCTCAAGGGCCAGGAGATGATCAATAACGCCAAGATCAAGAACATGATCAATGAGAGCAAGGCAGTGACGGCCGCCTACTACGCTTACCAGGATCGTTATCGTGCAATTCCGGGCGACGACTCTGCTGCCAACACGCGCTTCAATGGTGCTGTGGCGGGTGGCGGCAATGGCGCAATCGCGGGAAATTTTAACGCTACAGCGGCACCGGCAGTGGGTGCCGAAAGCAACAACTTCTGGCAGCACACTCGCATGTCCGGATTAATGACGGGTATCGCCACCGCGACGGCCGCACTGCCGCCTACCAGCAGCGTCGGTGGAGTCATCGGTGTAGAGAATGCTGCGTTCGGCATTTCAGGTTCCGTCGTATGCGAGAGCATCGTGCCGATGGCGATGGCCCAGTCAATGGACGCCCAGATCGACGACGGCGTGGCGACAACGGGAAGCTTCCGTGCGGGTGCCGCAGGCACAGTGGCAACAACGAATACTGGAACGGCCTTTGATGTGACCAATCCTGGTGGGACCGTGACGGTTTGTAGCCAGATCTGATACTGGCGGTACCATTTTCCTCCGGGCTGCACGTTCTGGCGTGCAGCCCGGTCTCGTTTAGGGGTGCCAACATAAAGGTTCTTGTGAAAATCGAATCTTGGATTTTTCAAACCGAGGTCATGAATTCTCAATCTTACGCTCCGCCGCGAAATGTGCGGCGAAATCTACGCCGGGATTTGAAAAGCTGGCGACAGTTAAATACGCTTAAACGGACTCACTTCTTTCTGCGACGATGCAAGACCTCGCGATCCGATTCCACAACGTCGTCAAACAATACGCCCAGGGTGTCATCCTCAATGACTTGAACCTGGACGTTCGGGCGGGTGAATTTGTCGGGCTGGTGGGCGTCAACGGCGCGGGCAAGACCACGCTCATCAAAAGCCTTTTGGACTTCGGAAGCATTGATTCCGGCCAGATAGAAATTTTCGGCGTTGCGCACACGAATCCGGATGCGAGAAGAAATCTCGCCTATCTACCTGAGCGGTTTCTCCCCCCACACTATCTGAATGGTCGTGAATTCCTGCGCTATATGAGCAGTCTGCACTCCGTGGATTACAACGAGGCGCGTGTTGAACGGATATTTGAAACGTTGGACCTTGATCGCACGGCCCTGGTGAAACCGGTACGGCAGTTTTCCAAAGGGATGGCGCAGAAACTCGGGCTCGCTGCGTGCCTGTTAAGTGACAAAATGCTGCTCGTACTGGACGAGCCCATGAGTGGGCTGGATCCGAAAGCGCGAGGACTGCTGAAGTCGTACTTGATGGAACTCAAAAATCAGGCGCGGACTTTGTTTTTCAGCACGCACATGCTGGCAGATGTCGAACAGCTGTGCGACCGCATCGTCATTCTTCATCGCGGAAAGCTGCAGTTCACCGGTAGCCCGGCCCAATGCTGTGAAAAATTTTCTACCGGGTCACTGGAGCAGGCGTTCATGCGATGCCTTGAATCCATCGATGGACCGAGTCCGTCGGCGTAGATTTATCCGGGAGGTTATCCGGTTGCCGATGTCGGCTCCTCTTCCTCATCTCCGGCATCGCCCATTCCCAGCTCTTTAATTTTCCGAGTCAGCGTGTTTCGCCCCCAGCCCAAAAGAATGGCTGCATCCTGGCGCCGGCCGCCCGTGTGTTTGAGGGCAATTTCAATCATCAGGCGCTCAAAACGCGGAACAAGGTCATTTAGTAACCCTTTTTCGCCTGCTGACAAGCGCAGATCCGCCCAGCGCCGCATTGCCGACTCCCAATCCTCGCTTGAAGATGCGGACTGTGTTTCAGCTAACAGCTCCTGTGGCAAATCTTCCATGTGGATGGTTTTGCCGGGCGACATGACGGTCAACCATCGACACGTATTTTCAAGCTGCCGTACATTGCCGGGCCATTCGAGTCGGGAAAGATACTTTGCAACATCATCGGCAATGACTTTCGCGTCGACGTTCAATTCCTTTGCTGCACTTTCCAGGAAGTGACGGAGCAGCAGCGGGATGTCCTCGCGACGCTCCCGAAGTGGGGGAACGTGAATGCGAATGACATTGAGGCGATGGAACAAATCTTCACGGAAGCGACCTTCGCGCACGCGCTGTTCAAGATTCTGGTGTGTCGCGGCAATAATCCGAACATCCACCTTGATGGGCGTGTGTCCACCAACCCGATAAAATTCACCGTCTGCGAGCACGCGCAGCAGGCGAGTTTGCAGCTCTGCCGGCATATCGCCAATTTCGTCAAGAAACAGCGTGCCGCCGTCGGCCTGTTCGAATCGGCCTCGCCGCATGTTCTGGGCGCCAGTAAACGCACCGCGCTCATGGCCGAAAAGTTCGGATTCCAGCAGATCGCGCGGAATCGCGGCGGTGTTTAACGCGATGAACGGATGCTCGGAGCGCGGGCTATGACGATGAAGTGCGCGCGCGACCAGTTCCTTTCCGGTACCGGATTCGCCGTTGATCAATACTGTAATTTTCGAGCGCGACAGACGCCCGATGGCACGAAAAACTTCCTGCATCGATGGCGCTTCACCGATGATTTCCGGCGTATCGGCATTGCCCTTTTTTGACTCGCCCAACTGACGGCCGCGACGGTGTTGCACCGCGCGCTTCACCAACTCGACAGCCTCGTCGACATCGAACGGTTTGGGCAGATATTCGAACGCGCCACCCTGGTACGCGGATACCGCGCTGTCTAGGTCCGAATGTGCGGTCATGATGATGACGGGAAGCTCTGGATACAGCGCGCCGATTTCCTTTAACAAGGACAATCCATCCATGCCGGGCATGCGCACGTCGGTGATGATGGCATCCGGTTGTTCGCGCGCCAGCAGGGCGACCACATTCGCGGCGCTTTGAAACGCCGTAACTTCCATGTCCGCTTGCTTGAAGGCTTTTTCGAGCACCCAGCGAATGGAGCGATCGTCGTCAATGACCCAAATATGTTCTTTTCCCGTCATGGTAATTTCCTACAGTTGCGGCGGCGGAAGTAGCAGCGAGAAGCAGGTATTGCCTGGCTCGCTGGTGCACTCAATTAATCCGCCGTGTTGGCTAATAATCGTTTGCGCAATAGAGAGTCCGAGTCCGGTTCCGCCCTGGCGGCCCGAGACCATGGGATAAAAAATCTGTTCCATGATGTCCGGTGGAATTCCGGGTCCGTTATCAACGATGTCGACCTTGATGACGAGCTTGTGCCGCGTCGGTCCGATGGTGAACTGCCGCAGGGTGCGCGTACGCAAGGTGATGTCACCTTCCTTGCCTACCGCTTGCATCGCATTGCGCACAATATTCAGTACGGCCTGAATGAGCTGATCCGGATCCGCGATGAGGGGTGGAATGCTCGGGTCGTAGTCACGAATCAGTCGCACGCGCGAAGGCACTTCCGTAGCGACCAACTGTCGGACTCGTTCAACCACCTGGTGAATATTAATTTCGCGTTTTTTCGGAATGCTGTTGGGTCCCAGCATGCGGTCGACCAGATTCTGCAATCGATCCGCCTCGCCGATGATGACGCTGGTGTATTCCTTCAGTGCGGGATCGTCGAGTTCCCGTTCCAGCAACTGGGCCGCACCGCGTAGTCCGCCCAGCGGATTCTTGATCTCGTGGGCAAGATTGCGAGTCAGCGCGCGTGAGACATTTTGTTGTGCGAGAAGATTTTCCTCGCGCGATATTCGCAGCTGCCGGTCGAGTGGCGTGAGTTCAACGAGCAGGCCCATTCCCGCTGTGCGCTCGCTGACGGGGGTCATTGAGACATCCAGCGCCGTATGCCGTGGGCCGGGGAGTACCATCTGCACTTCACGCTCGGTGATGCTGTGACCCGTCGTGAGCGCGTTGCGAAAGCGCTCGATCAGCCCGTCGTTGCCAAGAAAAAGACTGGACGCGGGGACACCTTCGAGACGGCGGGCGCTGACCGAAAAAAGCATCTCGCCGGCGGGATTGAGATACCGCAAACAAAGTTGCGCGTCGAACCACAACACCACGGTGTTGAGGTTTTCGACGACGTGTCGGTGAATATCCATGACCGGAATATCGTTAAGCGGCATGAAGTGGCTTCAGCAAGAAGCAATCCAAGCCGCGATGAACTTCAGAAAAATTCCACAAACTCTTTCCGGGACAATAATTTAGACGGCTGGCTGAATTTCCTCGAGCGCAGAAATCAGGCATTCCGACTGTCCGCATGGCGCAGACAGTATCGCACGTTGCACCATTGCGGTGCGACTGAAACGTCAGCGACCCTGCTTTCGGGCAACCGAGGGGCGATGCAGCTGAATTTTGACCGGGGCGGACTCCTTGAGAACCTTGCCGCTGCTATCCACGACACGAGCGGTCAGCTGGTGTTCCCCGCGATCAACATTTTCCAATTTAAATTCCAGACCTTGCGATTGGGAGGCGGCCTTGCCGTCGACGGCAATTTCGAGCTTGTGTCCCGCTGCGGCGTTGAGTGCAGGGACCAATTCCAACCGACCGGCGATGGTGCCGCTGGCGTCGTTGAGCGCCGAACCCGAGGCAGGTTGCGCGATTACGAGGCGCGTGTAATTGGTAGCCGCCTTCGTTTCGGGCGTAGCGGTACCCGTTTGAGGGGGCGTTGCTTGCGTATGGCGCGCGGGCGGGGAGTAGGAGGTCAAACCAGGGGGTTGGACTGGCGCGGATGACTTGCCGCCCTTGTCGGTGTACGTGACGTTGCCATGTTCATCGACGCTCTTGTAGAGCTCGGCATGGACCGAGCACGTCGCCAACACGAGCAGGATACCGGTTAATTTTTGCATGTGTTCCTCGGCAGTACGGCGGTTCAGGTTCGACCCATGCCTCAATCTTACGCCTGTGGGTCGGCGTTTTCCGAGGGACCGATCGACAAAAAACCTGGCCCCAAAAACAACAAGCCCCCTTGCGGGGGCTTGTGTCGGCTGAAAGCCAAAACGCTTTACACGCTGTAGTACATGTCGAACTCGACCGGATGCGCAGTCATGCGGAAGCGGGTGACTTCCTGCATCTTGAGGGCGATGTACGAATCGATCACGTCGTTGGTGAACACGCCGCCAGCTGTCAGGAAAGCGCGATCTTTGTCGAGGTGGTCCAGCGCCATGTCCAGCGCATGGCACACCTTCGGGATGTCCTTCTCTTCCTCAGGCGGCAGATCGTACAGATCCTTGTCCATGGCATCGCCAGGATGGATCTTGTTCTNNCAGCATGACCGGGGCTTCGAAGCCCGGGACCAGACGCTTGTAGCTGTTGGTGCTGGCGTTGGTCAGCGCGTTCAGGGCCTTGGCGTGCTTGATAATGCCGCCGATGTAAAACAGCGCGGTGTCAGACAGCCCGCCGTACTTGTTGCCGGTGAACAGGTTAACGCCGTCCTTCGCAATGGATTGATGCACGTGCATGCCACTGCCGTTGTCACCCACGAGTGGCTTGGGCATAAACGTCACGGTCTTGCCATAGCTGTGTGCGACGTTGTGAATGACGTATTTCATGATCTGGAGTTCGTCGGCCTTGCGGACCAGGCTGTTGAACTTGCAGCCGATTTCGCACTGTCCGGCGGTTGCGACTTCATGGTGGTGCACTTCGACGGTGACGCCCATTTCTTCCAGCGCCAGGCACATGGCCGAGCGAATGTCCTGGAATGAATCGACCGGCGGAACCGGGAAGTAGCCACCCTTCACGCCGGGGCGGTGGCCCATGTTGCCATCCGGATAGACGGCTTCGGCGTTCCAACCCGCTTCCTTGGAGTCGATCTTGTAGAACGCGCCGCTGATGTCGGCGCCCCAGCGAACGTCGTCGAAAATGAAAAATTCCGGCTCGGGGCCGAAGAAGGCGGTGTCGCCAATGCCGGTGGATTTCAGATAGGCCTCGGCGCGCTTGGCCAGCGAACGCGGGTCGCGTTCATAACCCTGCATGGTGCTCGGCTCAATGATGTCGCAGCGGATGATGAGCGTGGGTTCGTCGAAGAACGGATCCATCACGGCCGTGCTTGCGTCGGGCATGAGGATCATGTCGGACTCATTGATGCCTTTCCAGCCGGCGATCGACGATCCGTCGAACATCTTGCCATCCTTGAACGTGCTGTCGTCAACCGTATGGGCGGGGCATGACACATGCTGTTCCTTGCCACGCGTATCCGTGAAACGGTAATCGACGAACTTGACGTTCTTCTCTTTGATCATCTTCAAAACATTGGCCGCCATACTCTCCTCCAAAAAGATTGTTTCCAGTTGCCTTCTGGCAAATCGTTAAACCGCTTTGACGCTCAATAAAAGCTTCTTTTGCTTCAAGATGGGTAGGCATTCAGCACGTTCGATGCCACGGCGCTCAGATTTAACCGACGCGACAGAGTTCAGCAGCTTACGATGACTGACTGGCCGACCGATCTTGACTCCATGCACCAGAATGAATCAAAAACGACCCCAATTGATCACCTTTGGTGCGACGTGGCTGGCGCCCCGCCCCGACGAAGCAGCTTCAAGCCTTCGGTGTGAACACGCCTCATGCAACTGAAAGTGCGTATGCACTGGAAGGCTAAAATCGCGTTGGGAATTCTGCTTGATCCGGGAAGTTGTACCAGCGGCCTTTACACAAAGGCCACCCTGATTTCGGCGATATCATGTTCTTTTTTCCCAAGGTTGGCAAATGCCTCACGCAGCTCGCGCGCGTGCTCCAGGGAGGTTGTCACAGCCAGCGGCAGGTCGATCTCCACGTAGATCCGACCGTCCAGGTAATGCAGGGTGATTTCTTGAATTTCAGAGGCTTCCGGGAGTTCTTTCCAATGTTCATGCAGTGCCGCCACGACATCCTCCCGGGATCTCAGCCCGATGGAGGGCTTGGCGACCAGGTCGTCTTCCGGGTCAATGTGGATCGTAACGTCCGTCACTTCATCGATTTCCCCAATCAACCGCGACCGGACCGTCTCGCTAATCTGATGCGCCTCGGAAACGGACAGGCGCGGTTGAACGAGAATGTGCACGTCCACCAGGGCATTGCCTCCCATTCGGCGAGTGCGGAGCAGGTGCAATTCCTGGACTCCGGGAACCTCCAGAATCTTTTGGCGAATCGTTTTGATCTGCTCCGGATTCAGTCCGTGATCAACAAGCTCCTGCATCGCGTCCCAGCTCTGTTGGATGCCCACACGCGCGATCATGACCGCGACGCCGATGGCAGCGATGGCGTCGAGGTAGTCGAGTCCGGCCAGCGTTCCTCCGACACCGACAATGACTACGACGGACGACAGTGCATCGCTGCGGTGGTGCCATGCATTGGTTTGAAGCAGTCTGGATCGAAGCTTACGCGCCGCATGCAGCGTATAGCGATACATGCCTTCCTTTACGACCACGGACAGGAACGCAACGACCAGGACGACCGGCGCGGGATGCAGCAAGCGGTCCGGGTCGAACAGGCGCCGCGCCGCATCGATGATGATGATGCCGCCTGCAACCACCATGACCAGACTGAGAATGACAGTCGCCGCAGTTTCCATGCGCTCGTGACCGTAGGGGTGCTCTTCATCCGCCGCGCGGCTGGCCTGCTTGGCGCCGATGACGGCGAAGATGTCAGTCACCAGATCGGAAAGTGAATGTATGGCGTCGGCAATGAGCGACTGGGAATGGCCGATCAACCCGAAAATAAACTGAACGATGGCGAGGATGACGTTCGACGTCGCGCCGGTCAGCGTGACACGACGCGTGACTCGATACCGTTCGTCCGCGCTGTACGTCGGAGATCTCGCAGGGGTTGACGTATCCGGCAGATCAAGGGGCACGGGGTCCAACCTCGATAGTGATAATGATGTCCCGCTCCACGGTCTTCATCTCCAGGATGCGGTGTCCATGAATTCGGCACCAGGCCGGAATGTCATTCTTCGCGCCGGGGTCTGTGCACACGACATCCAGTGTGTCGCCGGCTGACAGCGACTCAATGAACTTTTGCGCGCGAATCACCGGCATGGGGCAAAGCAGACGGCGCGCATTGAGCTCGTGGTGACTCAAACATGCCACTCCTGTGGAACGGCATCCTGCGCAAACGGCACGACTTCAACAATGCGTGCGGTTTCGCCGACGCGTGTGATCGAGACACTTACCTGGTTCGCCTCGCGACCCTGGCTGTAACGGGCAACAATCTGCGCAGCCAGTTCCAGATCAGCATCACTGGCATCGCCATCGACCAGTGCCAGCGGACCCGAATGGCTGACCGTTCGCAAATGGGTGAACTGATGGCGGTAGCCTTCAAGGTAATTGTTTTCACCTTCTTCGCGTCCAACAATGACTTTGAAATTGGGGCGTGGACGAAGATGGCGACCCACCTTCAGCAGCATGATGTCATCCAGTTCGTAATCGCGCTTACCGCGTGCCGCAAAAAGATCTGTTAGCTTGTGCGAGTACTGTTCGTTGGTCAGGAAGCAACAGCCGCCGGCGGGCTGGGCATAGTCGTTCAATCCATATTTCGCAGCGAGCGCAATCTGCGGTTTGCGCGAGCGGCCGTGAAAATCGAGCAACTTTTCCCGATCGATCCAGCCTTCCCGTTCCGGACGCGTGGGCGCAAGATGTTTTGCACACAAGGGGCGTAACAGTAAATCGTTTGCGCCGGATTCGCGCGCAACGACCGGCATGGTGTCGCGGCGCTGGGACATGGGGCGCTGGCCCATCACTTCACCGGTAACGATGAAGTCGAAACCATTTTCGGTAATCCATTCGTGTGCCTTGCGCACCATGAAACCTTTGCAATCGAGGCAGGGGTTCATGTGCTGTCCGTAACCGTGTTTTGGGTTCAGGACGACGTTTTTGTATTCCTCAATGACCTCAATGATGTGAAGCTTGATTCCCAATTGCTCGGCAACCCAAAGCGCATTGTTGCGTTTCGGTCGTGCCTGATGTTTGTTTCTTATGGCATGGGTGTGGCCTTCCACGCAGAAGCCCGTATAGAAATTGATCCCTTCGACATGAATTCCGAGGTCGAGCACGACCTTTGTGGCGAGCATGGAGTCGAGCCCGCCCGAGATCAGGGCAACCGCTTTGCGTTGTTGGGTCATGCGGAGGAAACAGCGTCGTGGATGGATGCGTCAAATTCTATCGCAACCCATTGCGTGCGTAACACCAGAACTAGTGCGTGGAGTCCCCATCTGACCGGGTGGGAGTCCCGTGGGTGATCGTCTGAAGAGACTGCAACGCCGAGCGGCTGCCGGTCTGGACGTGGAGGTCAAAGGCCTCGATCGGCGTCATTATGGGTTCCTTGGTGCCCATCCGGCGTACGGCATGAAGAACATCCATTAACGCCACAAACTGTTGGGAGAGGTGGGCGAACATTCCGGCATGTGCTGCAGCCAGGTTTTGCGCGAGGGCCAAGTACGCCCCTTGGCCGATCTGGACGTAGTAGCTGATCTGGACGTGGCGCTTACGCGCGATGTTGGGAAACAGGCCGGAAAACAACAGGCAGGTATCGCCGACATCCCGAAGTCGCTCACGGCGTGCCTGTCCGCGAGCAAGCAGACTTTCAAGATATTCGAGCGCAACAATCGCCGCCAACTTGCGCGGTTCCTGTGCATAACGCATCAGAAGGAAAACGAGGTAGCTTTCGAGTTCTTCGTCGAGAGAATGGTGAGCCGAGTCCTGCGCCTCACTGATCAGTTGGCGCCACTGTGCTGTCGATGTCGGTTCCAGTACCAGCTCGCTCACGACGGACCTCAGTTGCCTGGACAAACAGATGCAATTTTCAGGCTTCTATATCAATCTTCGGTCGGGTGATTGATTCCTTTAGTTTCCGCGCGTTCGCCAACTTTCGACTCGCGCCCGGCTATGAGATTGTTGATGTTTTTCCGATGTCGCCATAACAACAGCATCGATACGGCCATCCCAAACCATGTGTACTCAATATGCGGGTCGAGAAAATACAACAGCAAGGGTAATAGTACGGCCCCTACGATGGCCGCTAGCGAAGACACGCGTGTCATCCCCAAGACCCCGAGCCAAACGGCGAGTGCGGCCAGTGCTGTCGGCCAGGAAATCGCAAACACAACGCCAAGACCGGTCGCAACGCCCTTTCCACCCTTAAAGCCATAGTACACCGGGAAAACATGACCGATGATCGCCGCGAAGCCGACGGAGGCGAGTATGACCGGATCAGCAACAAACGGTTTCGCGATCAGAACCGGAACCAGGCCTTTGATCAGGTCGCCGAGCAACGTTGCTGCGGCGAGCGTCTTTCCGCCGAAACGAAGGACATTCGTTGCGCCCGGATTTCCGGACCCCAGCGTGCGCGGATCAGGCTGACCCGTTGCTTTGCAAAGAACGATGGCGGTTGAAACGGAACCGATCAGGTAACTGAGGACAATAAAACCAAGTTCTAGCGGCATGAGGTTCATGAAAAGCAATTGGCGCGTGCCGGCAGCATTATACCGTGGATTCTTCAGGTTCGGGTCTTGGGACGCGGGTCGGTAGTGTATAGTTCAAAAAAATGCAGGGTGCGGTGTGGATACCATTTTCATCAGTGATCTTCGTGTGGATGCCGTGATCGGCGTGTTCGAATGGGAGCGTCGAATCTCCCAGACCCTGAGCTTCGACATCGAGATGGGCGCCGATATCCGAAAGGCGGCCGCGTCCGATGATCTCAAGGATACGATCAACTACAAGGCTGTTGCCAAGCGTGTTATTTCGTATGTCCAGGAGAGCCGGGTTCAGCTGGTCGAAACGTTGGCGGAGCGACTCGCAGAACTGATTCTGACCGAATTTAATGTCGGGTGGATTCGGTTGCGCGTGAACAAGCCCGGGGCTGTTCGTCATGCACAGGATGTAGGCGTCATCATCGAGCGCGGCCAGCGATCGAAATGACTCGACTCTTTATCAGCATCGGGAGCAACGTTGACCGCGAGGAGATGTTCCACAAAGCATATGACGCGCTTCAAAGAAGTTTCAGCGCAGTCACTCCCTCCTCGGTTTACGAAAGCGCCCCGGTTGGTTTTTCTGGGGATGATTTTTTCAATGCGGTAATTTCCTGCAACACAGACGCACCGTTGGAAGAGGTCCTGGCGATTCTTGACGCGATCGAGGCTTCGCTCGGACGCGAACGGAATGGCGAACGGTATGGTCCGCGGAACATTGACCTTGATCTGCTGACATTTGGTGACGCTGTGGTGGACAGGCCAGGTGTGCACCTCCCGCGCGCTGAAATTCTGAAGTACGCGTTTGTTCTACGCCCGCTGTCGGAACTCGCGCCGGATGAGCTTCATCCGGTGACGCGGCGGACATATCGGGAAATCTGGAGTGCGTTCAATGACGCAACCCAGATCTTGTCGCCCGTGGAGTTTTCTTGGGCGAATTCAGATGTAAGAAGCAATGTTAACGTGCGGTGAAGTTTCGTGAAGAAACCGGCGTGAGCCACAGTCGCGGTCGCTCGACGTAGAATCCCTGCGCGTAGTCCACGCCGATTTCGCGAACATGATTCCAGACGGCTTCGCTTTCGACGCATTCCGCTATCGTTTTTATTCCGATCACATGGGCAATCTGATTTACCGAGCGGACCAGTTCGCGATCCGCCGGATCGTCGTGCATGTCTTTTACGAACGTTCCGTCAATCTTCAGGAAATCGACGGGAAGGTTCTTGAGATACGCATACGATGATAGGCCCATTCCAAAATCATCCAGTGAAAAACGACATCCCTTGGCTTTCAGCGTATTGATGAACTTCATCGCGTTCTGCAAATTTCCGATGGCCGCCGTTTCGGTGATTTCAAAACAGATGGTTCCCGCTGAAATGCTGTTCTCGGTGAGTTCCTGTATGACAAATGCCAAAAACTGGTCGTCCGAAAGCGATTGCCCTGACAAGTTGATCGAATATATATCCGACTGTGTGGTTGCGATCTGGCGAATCTGCCGGCATACCGTGCTGACAACCCATCGGTCGATGGATTGCATGAGATTGTATCGTTCAGCCGCAGGAATAAATGCGCCCGGCGGAATGATTTCGCCGCGCTCATCGATCATTCGCAGCAGCAGTTCGTAATGATCTTCGTCATCGTCATCCTGCTGTGTGCTGCGTATCCGCTGGACATACAGGCGAAAGCGATTCTCCTCAAGCGCATGGGTAATTCGCGTTGTCCACTGCATTTCTCCGTGTCGCTGCGCAATGTCGCCATCGGTGCTGGCGTAGACGTGGACGCGATTACGTCCTTCGTCCTTGGCGGCGTAGCACGCCATGTCGGCTGCGCTGAGGATGTCGTCGACGCTCGTGCTGTCGCGCGTGATCTGTGCGATGCCGATACTTGCGCCGACGGAGAAAACCTTATGTTTCCACGCAAATCGGTAATCCTTTAACGCAAGGCGGATCTGATCCGAGACCTGGCGCGCCCGGTCCACATTGCAGTCTTCCAGAAGAATTCCAAATTCGTCGCCACCAAGGCGGGCCAGCGTGTCGACGCCTCGCAGGGCCGGTTGAAGAATTCCGGTGATCTGTCGCAACAGCTCATCACCGGCCACATGCCCGCAGGTGTCATTGATGACTTTGAACTGATCAAGATCGAGGTAAACCAGCGCGTGCGTCTTGCCACGTTCGCGCGCACTTTGAAGCGCCACGCGCAGACGATGTTCGAATTCGCGCCGATTGGCCAGTCCCGTCAGCGGGTCGTGGCTGGCATGCCACTGCAGCTCGCGCGCCATGGAGCGCGTTTTGGTAACGTCGCGAATAACAACGACGGAGCCGACGATCGCGTTGTCGCCATCGCGAATGGGCGCCGCGGTCGTTTCGACCACGAATTCCTGCCCATCACGGCGACACAGCAGCGTGTGCTCATTGAGGGATACGTGACGCCCCTCGCTGAGGCAACGATCCACGATGCTGCCAAGGGGCTTGAGTGAGTGTTCGTCCATCAGTTGCAGCACCCGATTCAGCGGCTCGCCACGCGCTTCCACGTCGTTCCAGCCCGTTACGAGCTGTGCGCTGGGATTCAAATACATGACGGCGCCGTTCGCGTTCGTGGTAATGACCGCATCGCCGATTGAATGAAGGGTGACCAGCGCGCGCTCTTTCTCCTTGAAAAGTTCGCGCGTGTTGACGCGCAATCGGATGAAGAAATAGACAATCAGGATCAAAAGCAGCGTGGAGAGGATGTAGAGCGCAACCCGGTAGTTGTTGCTTAGCGCGATTCGGCTTTTATAGAAGGCGAAGTAGCCGGATTGAAGCTTGGTCGTAATCGTCTCCAGCGGTGATTTGAGCAGCTGTTCGACAGTGGCATCCAGTTGCGGCTGAAGCCGCAACGCAAGCTCGGCGTGAGTCACCAGATTTCCGATATTGGTCTGCTCTTTTGCGGGGACCCGCTGTGCGCGCATGGCGAGAGCGGAGATCTCTGATTCGACATCCTGGCGTATCGCGCCTTCCCCGGTCAGGTTGTAGGTCAGTACATCGCGCAACAAATCTTGTGCCAAGGCGAGTGTGGCGCTATCACCCGATTCAGCCAGCGTGCCTACACCATGCGGAAGATGTTGAAGGGAATTCTTCAACAGCGCGTTATCGGTCTTGTAATCTTCGAGCAGCGTGGTTTTGCGCACGATGGTGTCATTGAGTTCACTCATTGCGCGGGCGAGTTCGCTGCGATGGTCTGTGAAATTCAGGATCGGGCTATCCCGTAGCGAATTCATCAACTGCTGCAAAGTTGCAGCATATACGTCGATGTCGTCATAGCTGTGCTGCAACTCGTATCGAGTGGTGAGTACCTGTTCGTTCAATAGTGCGTCGATGCGCCGAATTTCGCGCAGGCTGTCATTGATGCTCTCGTGTTGTTCGCTATCCAGGGTTTGCGTGCTGAGAAAGGAAACGGTAAGCAACGCCACAGCGAGCGCGCCCAGGATGACGTAGATTGCCCGCTCTCCGTTCACAGTGATTTGCCCTGATAATATCCGGTCAGTGATTTTAGAAATTTCACAATCAACTGAACGTCTTTCTCATCTGGTTGCTGGCCGAGCTGGAATCGAACCATGACGTGCACGGCATCTTCGAGGCTCAGAGCGGAACCGTCGTGAAAATAGGGCGGCGTGGCGGCGACGTTGCGCAGGGACGGAACACGAAACACATGTCGATCGCGTTCACGCCCGGTAATAAGGTAACGTCCGATGTCCGCTGTTTCGTCGACGCCGCGCACCGCAAAATAATCCTCGAATACACCGAGGCGCTGAAAAACATTGCCACCTACATTTACGCCCTGGTGGCAGGCGATACACCCGTGTGACTTGAATTGCCGATATCCGGCCTTTTCATCTTCCGTCAATGCACCTTCATCTCCCCTGAGAAACCGGTCAAACCGGGATTCAGTGGTGCGGAGTGACTGGAAGAATTCCGCCAGCGCATCGCCGACTGCGGCTGCAGTCGGTCTCGAGCCATAAATTGACTGAAATGAAATCGCGTACGAGCTGTCTTGGGAAAGTCGCTCTTCAACTTGCTTCCAGTCGCTATTAAAGATGAATCGGTCCTGGATTTTCTGGTCCAGCAACTTTGGAAAACTTTCGACGGATCCGAGCCATCCATGTCGCGCGGACAACGCAGAGTTAAATACCGTAGGTGTCGAGAGCAGCAATTCCTTGCCGGCAACGGTAACGACATGCGAGCGATGGTCCGTCCCGCCCTCTGATAACGGATGGCACGTGGCGCAGGACATTCGCCCATCGGCGGACATGCGCGGATCATGAAAAAGGCGCTCGCCCAGGGAGAGTTTTCGTGCGTCGATATCAACCGGCGCGGAAATGGGAGCGATCGGTTCGCGGGGTGTCGGCGTCGCCACTGCGCTGACGCCGAGCGAAGGAAAAACCGCCAGCACGCCAACAACGGTGGTGAACAGGGTTGTGCAGGATCGCTCTTTCACGGCAGTCATTTGCGGGGCGTGCATTTTTTCACAATGACGTTATCGGAGCCACTAGAAGCCCACTTTATTCAGTTCGGGATTCCATTTCCATCGAAAACATCGCGCGCTGGCCGGGGTCGCCCGACGAGGGCAATTTTTGCTGCAATGCCCACATTCGCGCGTACTTTCCATTGACTCCCAGGAGATATTCATGCGAACCACGTTCGACGATGGTGCCTTTTTCCAGTACGAGAATTTCGTCGGCATCAATAATTGTCGACAACCGGTGTGCGATCACCAGAGTGGTGCGCTGCCTTGAAACGTCCTTGAGGGCTTCCAGAATCGCGCGTTCGGATTGTGTATCAAGCGCGGAGGTTGCTTCATCGAAAACGAGGATCGAAGGATCCTTGAGGACGACGCGGGCGATAGCAACGCGCTGTTTCTCACCACCGGACAGCTTGAGTCCCCGCTCGCCGACCAGGGTGTCATAGCCGGCCGGGAGCGAACAAATAAAATCGTGAATATGTGCCATGCGAGCCGCGTGCTCAATGTCTTGCTGGCTGGCTCCCGGGCGCGCGTAGGCGATGTTGAATCGCAGCGTATTATTAAAGAGAACCGTATCCTGTGGAACGATTCCAATTGCGGCACGCAGGGAATCCTGTGTAACTGCCCCGATATCCTGACCATCCACCGTAATTTTCCCCGACGTTGGTTCGAAAAAACGAAACAGCAATCGGACCAGGGTAGATTTGCCGGCGCCGGACGGACCGACCACAGCGACTTTGTGGCCCGCAGGAATATCAAAAGTGACATCGCTCAGAATGGTTCGATCCGTGTGGTAGCCAAACGACACGTTCTCAAACCGGACGTGGCCGCCGTGTGTCCGGAGTGTCGTGGACGCAGCGCTATCCTGGATATCCGTTTCTCTCGCCAACAGTCGAAACAGCATGTCCATGTCTGCGAGAGCGTGAATTGTTTGCCGGTAAACCACGCCAAGAAAACCCAAGGGCAGGAACAGCTGTAGCATAAGCGCATTGACGAGGACCAAATCGCCGAGGCTCATGGTTCCGGCAACGACGCCATGTGCGGCATAAAACATGATTGAGGTGACGCCAAGCGCGATGATGGCGCCCTGTCCGAAATTGAGAGCGGACATGGAGGTCTGACTCTTTACCGCCATATCCTCCCATTGTCTCAGTGTGTCGTCGTAGCGGCGAACTTCGTAGTCGGCGTTGCCAAAGTATTTGACCGTTTCGTAGTTGATCAATCCATCGACCGCTTGATTGTTGGCTTCCGAATCCAGTGAGTTCATTGAGTGGCGATAGTGCATACGCCACTGCGCCATCCAGAGTGTGAACGCAATGTAGATCGCAATAGTGCCGAAAGTGATCAATGTGAATTTGAGGTCGTACTTGGTTAGAAGTATGAGCGCGACCAATGCAAATTCGAAAAACGTAGGGACGATGTTGAACGTGAGGTAGTTCAACAGCGCGCTGACACTTGTTGTTCCGCGCTCCAGGTCGCGCGCGATCGCGCCGGTTTTTCGCTCAAGATGAAAACGCAGCGAAAGCGAATACAGATGGTCCAGCAATTGTGTCGCCAGACGCCGCATCGCATGGTACCGAACGCGGGCAAACAAGGTGTCCCGCAATTCGTTGAACAAGCCACCGGACAGGCGCAACACGCCATAACCGAAAAGGAGGACCACGGGCAACGCAAGTGTGCTGTGCTTGCTGGTGTCCAGGCCATCCACGATGTCCTTTAGAACCAGCGGAACCCCGACATTGGCGATTTTCGCCATCCCAAGGCAGAGCAGCGCGAAAACCACGCGCCCGGCGTAGTCACGCAAAAAAGGAACGATCGCCCGAATGTTTCTCCAGTCGGAGCGATCTTCATGAGGAGCTGTTGTATATCGAACGTGGCCGTGCATGCCGAGTGCTACACTTCCCGGTGTCTTGTTGTCGCGAACCAATACCAGTGTCCCCATTCTAATGACTATTACTGCCGATCGCTGCCGGAACCTGAAGTCATGAAATATGGTGTATTCGTAAAGTGGGGCATCGGTATCGCGTTGGTCATCGCCCTGATTATTGTGGGCACTTTGAGTCGTCAAAAGACAGCGAATTTGGGGGATTCTTACGGATCCGCAGAAGTGACCCGCGGCGACCTCGTTGTCACTGTCTCCGCGACGGGGGTTCTGAATCCCCTGATTGTCGTTCAGGTCGGGACGCAGGTATCCGGAGTTATTCAGAACCTCAACGCAAACTTTAATAGCCAGGTGAAGAAAGGGCAGGTAATCGCCCAGATCGAACCATCGCTGTTTCAGGCGCAAGTTGCCCAGGCGCAAGCCAGTCTGAAGAGCACAGAAGCAGCGCGCGAAAAAGCGGCTGTGTCCGTTGAGGACGCAAAACGACAGCTGGATCGCGTTTCAGAATTGCGCGGAAAGAACCTTGTCTCGGAAAGCGAGGTCGACAGCGCCCGCTATGCGCATGAATCGGCGATCGTCGAGCTTCGAGTTCGCGACGCCGCCGTTTCGCAAGCTCAGGCCGCATTGCAGCAATCACAGGTCTCATTGCGACATACCACCATCTACGCGCCAATCGACGGTGTTGTTATTTCTCGTGATGTTGATGTCGGACAAACTGTTGCTGCCAGTCTCCAGGCGCCCACGCTGTTTTCAATCGCGCAAGACTTGGCGCAAATGCAGATTGAAACTGAAGTCGACGAAGCATTCATCGGTGTTGTACGCGAAGGGCAGCCGGTCAAGTTCAGTGTCTTCGCCTACCCGAGTCGTACGTTCACGGGTCGGGTTGCGCAGGTTCGCCTGAAGCCGAAAGTGGATTCCGGTGTCGTGAAATACATTTGTGTCTTGCACGTGAACAATGACGATTTCACCTTGAAGCCCGGGATGACGGCGACTGTAACGATTGAGGTTGACCGTCGTGAAAATGTGCTGAAGGTGCCGAACGCTGCGTTGAGATTCGTACCGTCGCTGTCGGACGAGCGACTGAAAGAATTGCGCGCGGATTTAAAACGCGGCGAGGCTTTTCTATGGATTGATTCCGCGACCGGGCCGTCTCCGCTCAAAGTTCGAACCGGGCTGGTCGGAGAAAAGGATACCGAAGTTACCGGCGATGGTGTGAAGGAAGGTCTCACAATCATCGTTCCAAGCACAAATGGAACGAAGAACAAGACCGGCCGAGCGCCGGGGTTGCGCCTGTTTTAATTCGGCGGAGTGGACGAAGCGTCGTCACTATTCATTTTTTCAGAAGTACTTTTCAAAGCTGAAAGGCGGCAAGGATTTTTCCATGTCTGATGAAGTCATTCGCATGGAGAATGTTCAAAAAGACTACGTGCTCGATGGCGTGCGCGTGCGTGCGTTGCGAGGCGTCAATCTTTGCGTTCGCAAAAACGATTTTGTGGCCATTATGGGTCCGTCCGGGTCTGGCAAATCCACGCTTATGAATATCATTGGATGCCTGGATATTCCTGACACCGGCAGGTTTTGGCTTAACGGAAAGGACGTGACGCGCATGACGCCGGATGATCTCGCTTATCTGCGCAACCACGATCTGGGTTTCGTTTTTCAGAATTTCAATCTTCTGCCGCGTACCAGCGCGCTGGAAAACGTCGAAACTCCGCTGATCTACTCCGGCATAAAGAAAGCGCAACGGCGTGCGCGTGCCCGGGAATTGCTGGAGCGGGTCGGGTTAAGTGATCGCATGGATCATGTTCCATCCCAGCTTTCCGGAGGACAGCAGCAGCGCGTGGCGCTCGCGCGCGCGCTGGTAAATCATCCCGCACTGCTCCTTGCCGACGAGCCAACGGGAAACCTGGACACGGCCACGAGCCAGGAAATACTTCATCTCCTGTCTGAGTTGAACCAAAAAGAGGATGTAACCATTGTAATGATTACGCATGAACCTGACGTGGCGGCGCGTGCCAAGCGCCAGCTTGTCCTTCGCGATGGAGTCATCGAGGAATGAACTGGCTGGCAGCAATTCAGCTCGCGCTGAAGGCATTGTGGCGAAACAAGATGCGCGCGCTACTGACGGCGCTTGGCGTAATTATCGGTGTCGCGGCAGTGATCGCGATGGTGGCGATCGGTGAAGGCGCACAGCAGCGCATTGCCAAGGAATTGGAAAGCATGGGGTCGCAGAATCTCAGTATTCGCTCAGGCACGGTCACGCGAGGCGGAGTGCGCACCGGTGCGGGAACAACAACAACGCTGACGTTCGCCGATGCGGAAGCGCTTCGTGACGTTCCCGGGATTGTCGCGGTCGCGCCCAGTGTTCGCACGTCGGCACAAGTCCGATATCGTGGTGCGAACTGGGGAACTGCGATCGAAGGAATTACGCCGGAGGCGCTCACCGTTCGAAACTGGCCGCTCGCTGATGGCGAGGTATTTACGACCCGAGACGTCGCGTTGGCGACCCCGGTGTGTTTGGTTGGGCAGTCTGTTGCGCGTGAATTGTTTGGGCTCAGTCGCCCCGTCGGCGAAATGCTCGTATTTAAGGGAATCGCCTGCCGCGTCTCTGGCGTTTTGGTTGCAAAAGGGGCGACAGCCTGGGGATCTGATCAGGACGACATAATCTTTGCCCCGCTGACAACGGTGCAGAGAAAACTGCTCGGCATTACCTATATACATGGCATCGAAGTACAGACGTCTGGCAGAAACGCCGCATTCGCCGTTGTGGAGGAAATCAAGAAGCTGCTTCGGCAGCGGCATCGGCTGCGAGAAGATCAGGAGGATGATTTTCGGGTCTACAATCGCGCCGAGTTGGCACAGTCGGCCGAAACAAACGCCAAGGTTTTTTCCTGGCTGCTTGGCAGCATTGCGTCTGTATCTTTGCTGGTAGGCGGGATCGGGATCATGAATATCATGCTGGTTTCAGTCACCGAGCGCACTCGGGAGATAGGAATTCGCATGGCGCTTGGGGCGCGTCGAAGGGACATTCTCTGGCAATTCCTATTAGAGTCGTTGATTCTGTCCGCCGCGGGCGGTGTCGTGGGTGTGCTTGCGGGGACGGGCGGTGCGGAACTCCTGACAAAATTCTCGGATTTCTCGGTAGTTGTCACATTTTGGTCCATTTTGCTTGCCTTTGGCGCGTCGGCGGCGGTCGGCGTCTTTTTCGGACTGCATCCGGCTCGCAAGGCATCACGCCTTCGCCCAATTCAAGCGCTACGTTACGAATGAAGTTGCCGGCGGCACGGCCGATATCGTTTTAACTCCTTTTGACCACTCGAGCTGAAACTCGGAGCCTATGGCGCGCGAGCTGACTCCTGACGAACATTCTGAGCCCTTGGCTGTGGCAACGAATTCAGTGCACCCGCCCCGGCTGCTGGTGGCTGACGATTCGGCCACGATCAGGCTGGCGTTGGTTCGTTCGATGCCCGAGCAGGCACAGATTTTCGAAGCTGCAGACGGCGAACAGGCATGGAAACTTCTGCAAGAAAAGGACGAGATCGAGCTGGTGATCACCGATCTCGATATGCCGAAAGTCAACGGTTATGAGTTGTTGCGCCAGATACGGAGTTCGCGAATTTCGCGGATTGCATCAATTCCGGTGATTGTTGTTACCGGCGCCGAAGATACGAAGGCGATTGCGCAGGCGTTCGAACTCGGCGCCAATGATTTCATCCCGAAAAACGCGGACAAAGTTGAGATACGCGCGCGAGTCCGTGCTCATCACAATCTCGCATTGCTGATTCATGAGCTGGAAGAAAGCCGCAAATCACTCAACGCACAAGCGAATACCGACGCTTTGACGAAATTGACGAACCGTCGGTCGTTCTTTCTTCGAGCCGCAGAAGCGATCGAACTGATGCGCAGGCATCGCCAGCCGTTCAGTGTTCTGATGATTGACGTCGACCATTTCAAAACAATCAACGATACCTATGGCCATCAATGTGGCGATGCTGTGTTGGTGCAGGTCGCTGAGATTCTTGGCAACAATATTCGAACCAACGATATTCTCGCGCGAATTGGCGGAGAAGAATTTGCGATTGCCGCGCCGTACTCAAATCGTCTCGCTGCCGTTGTGCTGGCTGAACGCCTGCGCAAGGCGGTCGAGAGCGCAGAATTCCTGAACGGCGAAACCCGTGTCCCGATCACGATCAGCGTCGGTGTGGTATCCCAAGACAAGAATACGCCTGTGACGATTGATCAACTTCTTGCGCGAGCAGATGCGCGCCTTTACATCGCCAAGCGGCGTGGCCGCAATCGGCTTTGTGCAACAGACGGTGGGGAGTCCGTGGAGGACTTGCCGCCAGAGGATAATCTGACTCCGCGCGTTGACGATGCGTTGACCATGATTCAACACGGGAACGGGCGGGCGGTTGAGCCGCACCTGGGAAGTCTCTTGGAAAAGCTGATCCCGCTGTTTACGTTGTCCAACGAACGTGCCGGAACCGGGTTCGATCTGGAAGAATTGCAGAAGAAAATTGCCGGGCTTCAAGAGCACGGAGAGAAAGGGGACGAAGATCCCCCTTCAATCCCAATCGACGCAGACTAATTGCCCGGCGGGGTCCAGATCGCAGGATCAACTTTTCGACCCGAGATCTGCTCAAGAATGGCCACTATGGCCTTGTTTTCATCCGCGTAACTGTTCAACTGGGCAGATCGTTCTTTGCTAACCCGATCCAGAAGCGGGAGCAAATTCACACGCCATGCTCCATCTTCTTTGCGAAATTCGAGCAGCGTTGAAGAGCGGCGGCCGCTATGGAGAATTTCGCCGCTGGCGTAGTTTCCGTAAACGTTAATCGCACCCAATTCGAAGGGTGCGACCGAATCTTTTGCGACCCATTGATTCTTTATCCCGAACGAGAAGATTTCTCGTCCTTGCATCTTGCGCAGGGCGGGGGCGGAAATGTTGTGCCGGATTGCTAGTACGACGAGGCGCGTGAAGCTCGGGAGCTCCTTCATGTCGTTGGCATCACTGGTCAGCGCGTACTGGCGGAGCTGGTCGTAACGGCGCAGTGTTTTCTCGCTAACAAGATCGGCGGCTTCTAGCCCCAGATCATTGAGCAACGCATACTTGTAGGCATTGAAATTCTGCCGAACGGCCTGCTGATCGACTGACTCGTCGACCACCGAATGGGTTGGCAGCGCGCACGACGCAAGTGCGAGGGGCAACCAGATCCATTTGAATATGCGCTTGAGATTCGCGTACATGTTCCGTCTGAACTACTTTCGCAGTAACCAGAGAATTAACATCGCGACCATGCTAACAATCACGGATGTTGTTATTGGAAAATAAAATCTGAATCCATCGCGCTCAACTGCGATGTCACCAGGTAGCCGACCCAGGCCAATTTTTTGTAACAACGGCCACATTAAGCCAATTGCAATGAGTACTGTGCCGACAATGAGCAAGATGCGTTGCACTGTCGCAATTTCGTCATCAACGGTTCAGTGCGCGGACGCCATTTTGTGTTCCGAGCAATAGTACATCTGCGGGACGTTGCGCAAACAGCCCGTTCGTAACAACCCCGACGAGATTATTCAAAGTTTTTTCCAGACCCACGGGATCAACGATCGAGAAATTTCGCACGTCGAGAATCACGTTCCCATTGTCCGTTACGAATCCGTCCCTTAATACGGGTTGGCCGCCAAGCTTGACGATTTCACGCGCGACATAGCTCCGCGCCATTGGGATGACTTCGATGGGCAGCGGAAAAGCTCCAAGAATATCGACGAGCTTGGACTCGTCCGCGATACAGACGAACTTGCGCGCGACAGCCGCCACAATTTTCTCACGAGTCAGCGCGCCGCCGCCGCCTTTCACCAAATGGAGATGCGAATTCGCTTCGTCCGCGCCGTCGACATAGACGGAAATTTCATCGACCGAATTGAGATCCAGAACTCGTATGCCGTGACTTTCCAGTCTCTTTGCAGACGCGACAGAGCTTGCAACGGTGCCATCAATCTTTGACTTGATCTTGGCCAGTTCGTCGACGAAAAAGTTCGCGGTGCTGCCTGTCCCGACCCCGACAATCGTCCCCACCGGAACATGCTCAATCGCCGCAGCCGCAACGGCTCGTTTAAGGTCTTCTTGTGATTTCATACTGCTATAACGCCTCGGGCTAGGTCCCATTTGGGTGGAAGCCCTAGATACTATAGTATGTGGCGTTTACAGCAAAATTTTCCGAATCTAGTGCAGCGCGAAACAGTGCATGTCTGAACAGTACTTAAAGCGAATTCTGAAAGCTCGTGTCTACGACGTGGCCCGAGAGTCACCTTTGGAGCCCGCTCCGCGTCTCTCGCGTCGGGTTTCCAATGAGGTTTTGCTTAAGCGGGAAGACCTTCAGTCCGTTTTTTCCTTCAAGCTTCGCGGCGCCTACAACAAGATCATTCAATTGTCGGATGCCGAAAAAGCGCGCGGTGTTATCGCGGCGTCGGCAGGAAATCATGCTCAAGGCGTCGCTCTTGCAGCGCAGCGCATCGGGATCAAGGCGCTGATCGTGATGCCCAAAACGACCCCAGAAATTAAGGTCGCTTCAGTAAAGAGCTATGGTGCAGAAACTGAGCTTCACGGAAACGGCTACGACGATGCTTACGCACATGCCATGCAGATCGCCCAGCAAAGAAATATGGTTTTTGTACATCCGTACGACGACCCGGATGTAATCGCCGGCCAGGGCACTGTCGCGATGGAAATCCTCCGCCAACATGAAGGCGAGATTCACGCGATTTTCGTCCCCGTTGGGGGTGGCGGGCTCTTGGCCGGCGTCAGCGCGTATGTAAAAAACCTCCATCCAGAGATCAAAATCATCGGCGTCGAGCCCGAAGATGCGCCCAGCATGCAACGTGCATTGGCTGAGAACAAACGCGTCGTTCTGGACCAAGTTGGGCTATTCGCGGACGGCGTCGCCGTTCGTCAGGTGGGTGAAGAGACCTTTCGTATCGCCCAGAAATGTGTAGATGAAATTCTTCTCGTGAATACCGACGAGATCTGCGCTGCGATCAAGGATATTTTCGATGATACGCGGTCCATCGCCGAACCCGCTGGCGCACTGGCGGTGGCGGGTATCAAGAAATATGTGGCGCGAGAGAGGTTGCGTGGGAAGACGCTGGTCGGCATCGACAGTGGCGCTAACATGAATTTTGACAGGCTTCGCCATGTCGCCGAGCGCGCCGAACTTGGCGAGCAGCGCGAGGCGCTGTTCGCCGTAACAATCGATGAGCGGCCCGGAAGCTTCAAGGAGTTCTGTGAAATTTTAGGAAGCCGGAGCATCACGGAGTTTAACTATCGGTACTCCGACCCATCGCGTGCGCATGTTTTTGTGGGAATTCAGACCCCCTTGGGTGGTGCGGATCGTGAGGAGCTTTTGGCCGGGCTGCGTGAACGGAAATATGACGTTGAAGACGTTACCGACAACGAGATGGCAAAACTGCATATCCGTTATATGGTTGGCGGACGAGCAGCCCAACTGCGCAACGAGCGTGTGTTTCGATTTGAATTCCCTGAACGGCCGGGGGCGCTGCTCCGTTTCCTAAAGAAAATTGGCCAGCGTTGGAATATTAGTCTATTCCACTATCGCAACCACGGTGCCGCCTTCGGAAGGGTGCTTGTTGGCATGCAAGTTATTGATACGGAAAGCCAAGCGCTTCTTTCGTTGCTCGATGAGGTTGGGTACCCGTGGTGGGAAGAGACTGGAAACCCGGTATACAAGCTGTTCCTTCAATCATGAAACATCTAAAAAACCAGCAATTTTTCCTTAGTTCATTTTGGCGCAAAGTAAATCAGCAATTGACACATAGAAATCCACCGTGATATTTGTATTCCAATCACTGATATCTCGGGCTTGGATTGACCACGAAGGTATTCCAAGAACCGTATGTAATTCGGCCCATTAATGGAAGTTAGAGGGGGTGTTATGAAACGTAGCCAGAAGATTCTAGTTACGGCGGTTCTCAGTGCGGCCTCCGCACTGGCGATGAACGCCGCAACTGCATCAAGTATTGCAAACACGCCGCATAATCTCGGCTCAGGCAATAATTTCGACAAAACGCCGAGCGGCAATTCGCCTTCGAACCACAGCAACAATACCGCTGAAATCTGCGTTTTCTGCCATACGCCACACGGTGGCGATAACACGGCGGCTGTTCCCATCTGGAACAGAAAGCTTGGCATTGGCGGCGACAACACGAACCTTCAGTACAAGCGCTATTCAAGCTTGGGAACGACGACCTTTGACGCCTCTGAAGCGCCGATCGGTTCAGTTACCATTGCTTGCTTGTCCTGCCACGATGGTACACAGGCCATCGACAACATCATGAACCTGCCGGGCTCCGGCGGATACAACTCCACGACGGGTGCCCGCATCGGCAACTTCGTTGGTGGCGACACCGACGGTAACGGAAAGCTTGGCGATCCCGCCAAGATTGTTCAAAACCTGACCACCGACCTGTCGAACGACCATCCGGTCTCGATGCAATTCGGTGGTGGTGGCGTGAGCGTCGGTACGCCGACCCCAGCAAAGACAGTGGACCCGGACTTCCACGTTCCGCAAAACATGGCTGCGCCGTCGACCTCGACGCTGCAGAAATTGTGGTACATCGAATCCGGCAGCAACTCTCTGAACCCGACGGGTCGAGATCGCGAAGACATCATTCTCTATACACGTAACGAACTGGGAACCCTCCAGCCGTTCGTGGAATGCGGCTCATGCCATGACCCGCATAACTCAGAGAACCAGACGTTCCTGCGTATCTCCAACACCGGTGCTAATGCTCCGGCGGACTCTCTGGGCCGCACCTTCCCGCTGGCAAATGGTGGACCAAGCGCACTTTGCTTGACCTGCCATAACAAGTAGGAAGTTGGTTCCGAAATAGTTGGCACGTTTCAGTATCAACGCGCTGGTAGCCTTCGAACGGGAATAATCGAAGCTACCAGCGCAGTTTTTTTACAAACTTCAATTTTCTGCGCATCTTCACTCGTTCGCCCTCGGACATTGGCGACAATTCTTAGATGAAAGCTACTTCTCGGTTGTTGCTCGCTCGACGATTTCTTTTCCGTACGCTTTTCGTCACGGCGTTTGCGGTTTCGTTTGCAGTGCATGCTGCAGAGACATCGCCTGTAAAGAAAGACAAACCAACGGTTGCTGAGAAGGTGCCCGCTAAGCTTCCTTATTTTGCCCGTGTTGGTTCCGACACGATTTCGATTGAGGACTATGCGAAAACGCTCCAGGACGCGATGAAGGAGAAGTACTTTCACGGGAAAATTCCGGAGAAAGAACTTCAGGAGTTTCGTCGTCAGGTTGGCGATAAAATGATCAACGACGTTTTGTATCTCCAGGAAGCAAAGCGGCGTGGCATCGTTCCAGACAAGGATGATGTTGCAAAGCGAATTCAGCAGCTCGAAAGAAAAAAGAAGAACGACACGTACTGGCAGGAACATAAAGACCAGATGTTGAAAGCGGCTCGCCAGGAATTGGAATCAAAAAGTATTTTGAAGCAACTCGAGAAGGCAGTTCGCACTTCTGCGGTGCCTTCAGATCCGCAAATTCAGGAGTTCTACAAGAGTAACGCTGACAAATTCACAGCTCCTGAACGCGTGAAGGTTCATATGATCTTGATCAAGGTGGATCCTTCATCGACCTCCCAAGAGTGGGAGAATGCGGCAAAGCTGGCATCTGATCTGGTTGCCAAGTTGAGGAAGGGTGAAAATTTCGAAGAGCTCGCGCGCATTCATTCGGGCGATGACTCTGCTGCTGCGGGCGGTGACATGGGGTACATTCACAAAGGCATGCTGGGTAGTGAAGCCGCCGCCGTGCTGGAGAAAATGAAGATTGGCGACCTTTCCGAGCCTGTTTACCTGCTCGAAGGTATCGCGGTGTTTCGTCTGGACGATCGAGAGAATGCCAGATTGAATGAGTTTCAGCGTGTTGACGATACCGCAAAAGACCTGCTACAGAAGGATCTTGCGGACAAGGCGTGGAAGAACTTAACCGAAACGCTACGCAAGAAAACGCAAATAGAAATTAATCAGGCACTATTTTCCGCGAGTTAGATTTCCGTCAGGCGCCAAATTAAGGCATCGATTTTTTATTGGGCCTGTTCGTACATAGTTGCCCACATCAGCAGCACCTTCTCCAGAAACGGGGTCTGAAAGCAAATACCCCAAAATTGCGCACACTCCGCCATCCTCGCGATATCGCAAGTAGTCCGCCATTTCGGTGATAAGTCGCGATCGGGCCCCTGGATCTCTCGCCATTGCAAGTAGCTTTTCCCTTGCGAGCTGTGGGTGAAAGTAACGAGGTTCGTACCGCAAAATAAATTCACGATTTGCATCCGTCCGACGCAGTACCACCGCAGCAGAAGGTTCGACAAAGACTCGAGCCCATTCCGATCGTGGAAACAGGACTTTCAACTCGTTCGGCAGGCTCACAATACCGTAGTTGATATTCCACGGGTTCAGCTCCTGCGGGTTCCGGAGAAACCGAACGGTATTGCCGAACACCGTGTGGTGGTTGTACTGAAATATTCTTCGCTGTGGCGTTATGAAAAACGACAGGTAACCGCCGACGTTGCCGCTGTTATAGAGATTCCCGCCAATTGCGTTGTCAATTACAAAGCGAACGGACCCTGCTGGATTAAAATCGCTTAGCTCAGACCAGCCCCAGCGATAATTCCAGTCCTCGCGATAAAGTTTCGAATAGCTGACATACACCAGAAATATCACTACCGTTGAGAAACAAACTGCCGCTCGACCGAATGGCGGAAGTCTTATCTTTCCGGATTTTTCAGATGAAGATCCGACAAGGCCTGCGACGAATGGCGCGGCGACCAACGCCCATACGCCCGTCGCACGAGAGTATTGCAGTGCGAGGTATGTGAAAGGCACCAGCATTAACAGTCGAGTAATGTCCATGCTGCGCCAACGTGCGACACCGATGCCAATGCAGATCACGAGACCGACATAGAAGGGCGCGTAATTCGACCAGGTTGGAGGCTGAAATTCGTTAACCTCCGGTACAAGCGAGTTCTCGCCCACGAATTCAAAAAAGATACTGTACGATCGAAGACCGTACGGATTCGCAATCATGACCAGCAACGTGATTGCCCCAAGCCAGTACAGAATTCGTAACTGTGGAGTAGGCAGCGGCTGAATCCACGTCCATGACGGCCTTTTCGCGGATACAAGTGACGCAGCCCACTCAAGCGATATGAATCCCGTGAGAATGATGAGTCCAAAGATCGCCCCATGTAACCAATCCCACACCAGCATCAGAATTGGAACAGCAACGAGTGCGCGCCACGAGAGATGCAGTGTTCGAAATCTGGTCAACAGGTATAAGAGCATCGAAACGAAAAGCAGCGAGAAAAGCTCAGGACGAACGTTGTAGCGATAAATGCCTATGAGAATTGCAACCGAAGCGATTAGGAAAGAAGTGGTCGGTTTCGCTCCTACGACTCGGCACGTGAGAAACGAAAAGGCTGCGACGGCCATTGAGATAAGAGCCTTAAAGACATTTACTCCAATCGAGCCGAAGTGATCGTAAATGAGAAAAAGGACGACTTGCGCGAGCCACTCATGATTGCTGAACGGTATGCCATTACGGGTGTACGAGAAGACCTCTTCGTTGATGATTGCGCTACGCGAGACCATCTCGCGACCGTTTGCGAGGTGCCAATAAAAATCATAATCAAACAGTGGATAGGCGACGATAAAGCCGGCCACAAGCAGCGTCGCAACGAGTGCGACGAGGTTTCGAACGTTATTTTCGGGCCTGGCCATTTGGGCGCCTGAGAAGAACCGCAAAGTGGTACTTACAATGAAACTGACTTTTTCCGGTAACGCAGTCTTTCCGCACTGAGTCAAATCGCGCGACTTGAAAAGACGCTCACGATGGGCGTTTCGCGCCCGGGCCCACTTCAACGACCGGGAGGTTCCGGAGGGCTGGGAGGTTTTCCGCCCACAATAACCGCGCTCTTGTACGACCACGCGTTTTTGTAAATCAGCAGGGGCGGTTCATCGACCGGCTCATACGTACGGCCGTGAATTAGCTTGAAAGACCAATAATCGCCGTCGCTCACCGGCTCTTCAAAGGCGTACCACTTCATGTTGTTCAGACGGTAGTGGTGCGCAATGATGGCGGCCTCGCTGGCATTGATGCCATCCTGGTAATTCACGTTCTTCAGGTCATTTTCAAGGCGTGCTTTCAGGCTGGTGACGCAGCCCGACACCAGGACCACAAGCAGAACCGGAATCCATCGATGAAAAATCACGTTTAACCGATGCGTGTCGCCCAAAAAAACCACACGCATGGTAGCACGGGGTCTATACCGTAAGGTACTGGCGAATCAGCCCTTCGTCGAGAGAATCCATCTTTCCGGTAGCCACCGCGCGACCGCGATCCAGAAGGCAGAACTCGCTGGCGACGCGGCGTGCAAACGGGAGCTTCTGCTCGACAAGGAGAACAGTCAGTTTCTCGTCCCGATTCAGGCGCATCAGGATATCGCCAATTTCGCGTACGATATTGGGTTGAATGCCCTCAGTCGGTTCATCAAGGATCAGGATCTTGGGGTCGATGGCCAGCGCGCGCCCGATGGCTAGCTGTTGTTGTTGTCCCCCGGAGAGGTCCCCGCCGCGGCGGCGAAGCATTGTCTTCAGCACCGGGAATAGCTCAAATATCCGCTCTGGAATGACTTTCTTCCCGTCGCGTCGCGCAGGCAGTCCAATACGCAAATTCTCTTCCACCGATAACAGCGGAAAGATCTCGCGACCTTGCGGTACAAAACCGATTCCGAGACGCGCACGCGCTTCTGCGTTTGCCGCCAAAAGATTTTTGCCGTCAAAAGATACCTTTCCGGATCGCGCAGAAACCAGGCCCATAATGGTCCGTAGCAGCGTTGTTTTGCCCACGCCGTTGCGACCCATCAGGCACATGCAGGCGCCCGGATTTATCGCGAGCGACACGTCCCAAAGCGTGTGGCTTTCGCCGTAGAACTGATTGAGATTTTGGATTTCGAGCATTCCGTCTGCACCTTCGTTGCTGTACGTGAGCGCTATTCGCCCAGGTAAACCTCAATCACCTTCTTGTTGTTTTGGACTTCATCCATGGTGCCTTCAGCGAGCACCGAGCCTTCATGCAGCACGGTTACTTTGCTCGCAATGGATCGAACGAATTCCATGTCGTGTTCGACAACGATAACGGACCGCTCACCGGCGAGGCTCGTCAGCAACTCTGCCGTTCGGTCCATTTCCTGATGGGTCATTCCCGCCACAGGCTCGTCCACCAGCATGACGCGGGGTCCTTGCATCAGCAGCATGCCGATCTCCAGCCACTGCTTTTGTCCATGGGAGAGCAATCCGGCGGCACGCCTGGCTTGATCTCGCAGTCCAATCGTATCGAGCACCCCGTCAATTCGATCACGCTGTTCACCCGACAGACGACTGAACAGACTCGTCCAGACGCGTTTGTCTGTGTGCATTGCCAATTCAAGATTCTCGAATACGGTATGTTCCGGCAGCACGGTCGGCTTCTGAAATTTCCGACCAATTCCGGCGCGTGCGATCTCGTATTCGTCCATCTCGGTCAAATCCATGGTCTGGCCGAAGAACACGCTGCCCGAGTCCGGACGGGTCTTTCCCGTTACGACATCCATCATCGTCGTTTTTCCAGCGCCGTTCGGTCCAATAATGCAGCGCAACTCGCCATCGTCGATGTACAACGAAAGCTTGTTGAGCGCCTTGAATCCATCGAAGCTGACCGTAACGTCTTCAAGATAAAGAATCGTCTTGTGCGAAACGTCGACCTTGCCGGGTTCAACAGTGTGAATCCCAACCTCGCCAATTCGGTCGCTATCGACAATGGATTCGCCCGCTTGCGTCGAGTCGCTCATGATTTTCTCTCCGCCAATTGCGGTGCCCCGCGCCGCACTTTGATTCTTTCGAGCAAGCCGATCAGGCCGCGCGGCAGAAACATTGTCACAATGACAAACAGCGCACCGAGCGCGAACAGCCACACGTCCGGCAGCGCGGCCGTGAAATACGTTTTTGCGTAGTTGACGGTGAATGCACCCAATACGGCGCCGTAAAGCGTCGCACGGCCGCCGACGGCGACCCACACGACCAGTTCAATAGAATTCAAAGGCGAGAATTCGCCGGGGTTGATGATCCCGACTTGCGGCACATACAGCGCACCCGCAATACCCGCCAACATCGCCGAGAACGTAAAGATCCACAGCTTGTAATTGTCGACCTGATAGCCGATGAAGCGCGTTCGACTTTCCGCGTCACGAATCGCCGTGACCACCCGGCCCAGCTTGGAGCTGACGATGTAACGGCAGGCGATATATCCGAGTCCGAGTGCCAGAGCGCTCAAGACGAAAATCGTTGCGCGTGTTGCGTCCGACTGGAGATTGAATCCGAGAATGTCTTTGAAGTCCGTTAATCCGTTATTACCGCCAAATCCCATCTCGTTGCGGAAGAAGGCGAGCATCAACGCAAAAGTCAGCGCCTGGGTAATGATGGACAGATATACGCCCGTTACACGCGACCGAAACGCGAACCATCCAAAGGCAAACGCAAGCAAACCCGGGACCACGACCACCATCACCATCGCAAACCAGAAGTGGTCGAATCCAAACCAGTACCAGGGCAGCTCCTTCCAATTCAGGAAAACCATGAAGTCCGGGAGCTCGGGATTACCGTAGACGCCGCGATCACCGATCTGGCGCATCAGGTACATACCCATTGCGTAGCCACCCAACGCAAAGAAAGCGCCATGGCCCAGGCTCAGGATTCCGCAATATCCCCAGACCAGGTCGAGCGCCAGCGCGAGCAAGGCGAAGCACAGATACTTGCCGACGAGCGTAACGGTGTAACTCGAAAGATGCAGCGCGCTCGTTTCAGGGACCATCAGGCTCAGTACCGGCACAACGAGGGTTACTGCGGCCAGCAAGCCGAGGAAGATGTGACCGCCACGATCCGAGCGAATGAAGGCCAGACTGTTCATCGGATGTCGTGCTCCATCTTGTCGTTCGTGCGCATTCGTTAACCCTCTACGGCGCGGCCCTTTTGCGGGAACAGCCCGCGCGGGCGTTTCTGGATAAACAGAATCAGGAAGACCAGCACCAAAATCTTGGCGAGCACCGCGCCGGAAAACGGCTCAAGGAATTTGTTCACGACACCGAGCGACATGGCGCCCACAAACGTGCCCCACAAATTTCCGACGCCACCGAACACGACGACCATGAACGAATCGATGATGTAGCTCTGTCCAAGGTTTGGACCCACGTTAGTCAGCTGGGACAGCGCGACACCGGCAACGCCCGCAATTCCGGATCCGAGCCCAAACGTCAGCGCATCGACCCAGTTGGATCGGACACCCATCGTACGTGCCATGCTGCGATTTTGAGATACGGCCCGCACCTGTAGGCCAAGGCGGGTTTTCTTCAGCAGCAAGAGAAGCCCGACAAATACGATCAGAGCAAACAACACGATATAAAGCCGGTTGTAGGTCAGGGAAAAGATTTCGTTGATTTGCCACGAACCGCTCATCCACTCCGGCGTGCTGACGCTGCGATTCAGCGGCGAAAAGATCGAGCGTACAGCTTGTTGCAGAATCAGGCTGATGCCGAACGTGGCGAGCAATGTTTCCAGTGGGCGCCCATACAGATAGCGAATCACGCCGCGCTCGATTGCGATTCCCACCAGCCCCGCCACCAGAAACGCGGCCGGGACTGCGACGAACAGCGAAGCATCGATGTGGTTTGGCATCAACAGCTGAATAACATAGGTTGTATACGCGCCGAGCATCATCAACTCGCCGTGAGCCATATTGATGACACCCATCACGCCGAAGGTGATGGCCAGGCCGATGGCCGAAAGCAGCAGCACCGATCCGAGGCTAAGCCCAAAAAAGACGTTTTCGGCGAAGCCATACAGCGACACTTTGCTTTCAATATGCGCCACCGCCCGCTCAGCGGCGCCGCGGATGTTTTCGTCCGGTTCAGTGAATGTACCGTCTGAAGTTTTTTCCAGAAGGGCGGAAAGGCGATTCTTGACGTCGGGACTCAAACTGTCGCGCAGGATATCAATTGCAGCGAGCCGTACCACCGGATCCCCGCCGCCAAGATCGGACATTGCGATGACCGTGCGCATGGCGTCAGCCACTGCGGAATCTTTCTCGTTCGCCAGCGCCGCACGAATCGCGGCGGTCGTGTCCTCCGTGGGGTTCTTCAACATGTTGTTGACCGCAGCCAGCCGAATTGATGTATCTGGACTGGTAAGGCTCAATCTCGCCAATACGGTTTCAAGCTGGCTGCGTAGCGAGTTGTTCAATCCGAGCTTGCGCAAGTCGCGCTTGCCCACGCTGCCGAGGTTTTCAGAGGTGAGGGCATCGGTAATGTCGTATCCGGCATCGGATTCCGCCGCGATGACAAAGCGATCATCGTCCTTGCGCTGGAACAACTGTCCGTCAAGCAGCGAGCGCAGAATCGGCAGCACATGTGCATCGCCGGTGGCGGCAATCGCGTCAATGGCGCGTCCTTTTTCGTCAAAATCGTCGGAAGCGAGCGGCGCGAGTGCGGCCGCGTCTAGTGCAGGATTCGTCGCAGAAGGTTCATCGGCGCCGGCAGAGCCGATGAAGAGTAAGAAAAGTGCTGTCCAGATGTATCGCATGCCGGCTCGTTTGTCAGTTTTAAGTAAAAGGTGCCAACAGGTGTCGAATTGTATCTAATCTTTTTCGTGCGTAAACCAATACCTCGGCGCGCGGTGGCGCGCGACGATGATCGAGAGGGAGAGAGGTTCCCGAACACGTCGATCACGCTACGCATCGCGCCGAGGTTGGCCTGTTATCAGGTGGACTTACCCAAGCACTTCTTCATCTTGGTGTTGTAGTTGCCGCAATTCAGCTTCGGCGTCCAGTCGGCCGTCAGGTCCTTGCTGCCTTCGAGGAAGTCGGACCACGCATCGCCAGCCACCAGGGTCTTCGTTTTCCACACGATCTGGAACTGGCCGTCGCCCTGAATTTCACCGATCAGAACCGGCTTGGTGATGTGATGGTTCGGCAGCATTTCAGCCACGCCACCCGAAAGGTTCGGTACTTTTACGCCGACAATGGCGCGAACCACGTCATCGGTCTTCGTGCTCTTGGCCTTCTCAACGGCCTTCACCCACATGTTGAAGNNGTAGAAGGGCACGTTGGCGTCGCCATTGATCGTCGACACGACGGCGGTTTTCTTGCCGGCGGAGCCGAATTTCTTGATGTCCGACACGATGCTCTGCCAGTCTGAATGGCCGAACGGCGTGTAGTTGATCATGATGTCTT
>DKAR01000220.1 GCA_002450895.1 Proteobacteria bacterium UBA6921 | reverse complement strand
AATCGTATTTTTTTCGGACTTGCCGGTGTGTTCTTGAGAAACCTTTTCGCAGCCAGTCTGTTTTTATGCGGTTACGACGCTCGAGTGTGATGGCGTTCCGCTTTTGCGGTGCGGGGAAAACATCGAAGAGGCAATGGGCGGGGTAAAGGCGATGAACTGAAAACCTGGCCGGGTGTGCTGGGCGCACACCCGACGAGGCAAAAAATTTACTCGGATTTTGCCATGTCACCCACGGTAAAGCCTTCGCCCGAAACAACCTTTCCTTCGGCGTAGTTGGCTTCAACCTTGGTGATTTCGATTGCACCGACCGACTTGAATTTAACCTTGATCACCTGTCCGGTTTCCGGATCCTTGATCTCCTTGTCCTTGCGGGCGATGTTCACTTTCTGTCCGACTTTAAATCCGGCTTCCTTTCCCTGATTCAGTGTCACGGTCTTGCCGTCGATGTCGGCGACCATGGCTTCCGCGCCTGCGGCTTTTGCGCTGCCTTCTTTGGCCTCCTCCGTGAAACTCATCTTCGCGACGACTTTATCTAGCGCCGTGCGCATCACTTCGCTGGCCTTTTTTTCGTTGAACGACTCGCCGCCGCCGAAGCCGAAGACGCGCACGTTCGTTGAAGACTCGCTGTGCTCTGCGGTATCCGCGAAGACGATTTCACCGGTGGTCGCATTCACAACCCGCACGTCCACGGCCGCGTGGTAACCCTGGCGACCGATATTGATTCCGCCGCCGCCACCGCCACCGCCGCTTTGGCCGTATTCGGTCACGGCGCCCGTAACGATGTAGGCGACGCCCAATATCTTTCCGATTTTTACTGCCGTTGCGGGATCGATTCGGCCGCTCTGTCCCAGATCCTGTTCTTTAAGTACGGACCCGAGCTTGTCGCGTTCGAGTACGGTGTACTTGCCGGTCTTGACGAGACCGGTTGCCAGCATGTCCGACGCTCCCTGGCCGACTCGATAGCCCCCGTATTGAGATTTGTTGTCAAAATCCATGACCGCGATCTTGGACTTTGCGAAGACGGGCGAAACAAGCACAAACATGGCACACAGCCCGGCGACGATGGCGCGAGACATCTGTTTCATGAGCAACCCCCTAAAATGAAGTGAAGAACCCAACGACCAACAGACTATACAACCCGAAAATTCACGGCGATGAAAAATTCACACCAGCGGCGAATTACGCGCGCCCCACATTGATGTCGTTCGGCGAATGGTAGTACTCACTCTCGATGGAAAACTCATCAATCAACCGTCGCAGCTCGGCCATCCGCAATTCAGCAGTATTGATCGACTGACAGTCATCGCAGCGCGGATCGCCACACGGCTGACGGGAGTACAGCCAATATTGAATCGCACCGGCCAGGACGCCGTCGGCAATATCCCAAAGGTCCGCCTGCCCTTCCTTGTTCGCAATATTGTTCGCGAGCTCAACGGACTGTTGAAACGCGTTGTTGAAAATATCCTCGGGCTGTTCCATCACGACGCCACTCACTGCGGGTTCGACTAAGGGGCGAATTCTAGCAGAATACGCATAAAACTGACTTCTGCTATAAAGTCGGGCCATTCCCAGGTGCGTTTCGGCATGAAAGTCATCATTATCGGCGGCGGAGTCATCGGAGTGGCCAGCGCGTACTATCTGGCGCGCGCGGGGCACGCGGTCCACCTCATTGACCGCTCGAACGATATTGCCAACGAGACGAGTTTCGCCAACGGCGGCCAGGTGTCCTGGAGCTCGGCCAGTCCCTGGGCCGCGCCCGGCATTCCACTGACCGCCCTGGGTTGGCTGTTCAAACCCCACTCGCCCTTGATCCTCCGGCCCAATGCCGATCCGGCGATGTGGCACTGGCTGATGGGGTTTCTGCGCAACTGCACCGATGCACGTTATCGGCGCAACAAGGAACGGCAGATTCGCCTGGCGCGTTACAGCCACAGCCAGCTGGTGGAGCTGGGACGTGCCCAAGGCCTCTCATTCGATTCTCAGTCGCGTGGCACGCTGATCGTGTTCAGAACACCGGGCGCGTTTGAAGCGGCGCGGCGCGATCGCGTCGTCTGGTCCAAATTCGGGCTCGATGTTCGCGAGCTGAACTCGGAGCAGTGCATTGCGCAGGAACCGGGTCTTTCCGCGTCCCGCGACAAAATCGCCGGCGGTCTGCACTTCGTGGACGATGCCTGCGGTGACTGCCGGGCGTTTACGCTTTCTCTCGCCGATCGCTGCCGAACACTCGGCGTAACGTTCGAGCTGGACACCTCCGTTCAGCGCGTCGTGCGCAACAGCGATTGCATTGAGCTTATTGAAACAACGCAAGGGAATCGCAGCGCGGACGCGTACGTCATGGCCGCGGGAAGCTATTCGCCTTTGTTGCTGCGGCCGGTCGGCATTCGGCTCCCGGTTTACCCGGTCAAGGGATATTCAATTACGCTGCCAGTGGGCGATGCGGCGCGCGCGCCGCAAGGAACCGTGACTGACGAAAAATACAAAGTGGTGATCACGCGCCTGGGCAATCGGATTCGGGCCGCCGGAACCGCTGAACTCTCCGGCTACAATCTCAAACTACGCTCGCGCCCGCGCGCGACGATCTCGCGTGTCGTTTCCGACCTGTTTCCCGGCTGCGGTGACTTGAATCAGGTTGAGTTCTGGACCGGTTTGCGTCCGATGACTCCAGACAATCCGCCGATCATCGGCAAGACCCCGGTCGAAAATCTTTTCGTCAATACGGGACACGGTACACTCGGCTGGACGATGGCCTGCGGGTCCGCGGCGGCTCTTGCCTCGATCATCAGCGGGGTCACGCCCGACGTGGACATGGACGGCCTGACCCTCGACCGCTTTGCGTGACGCAAGCGGCTGCGCGCCAGTCACTCAGCGAAACGCATCCTTGCCGCCCAGGTATTCGATTTCATGGGGTGTGTTGGTACGCCCCAGCACGCTGTTGCGATGGGGAAACCGCCCGAAGCGTCGCACGATATCGCGATGATGCAAGGCCCACTTCCAGCCATTTTCCATTCCCGTCTGGGAAAACAACTGCACGGCGTACTCCTGATCTTCCAGATTTTCGCTGTGCATGAAAGGCAAGTAAACGAACTGCCGCTGCACGGGATCCAGCTCCTGATCCCATCCGCGCCAGATCATGTGGCGCGCGATATCCCGAGCCTGCCGTTCCATCTTGTAACTCTCGGCACGGTGCCGGTAGATGTGGTGAGGAAATTGATCGAATAGCACAATCAGCGCCAGCGCCCCGTTGCTATCCTGCTCCCAATATTCAAGCTGGCCCGCCTTGCCGGCCTGATACGTGTCCTCAAATTTCCGTCGCACTTCGGCATCAAACTCGGGCGTGCTGTTGAACCACATCGGCCGCGCCTGCTCGTTGAACCAAAACTCGAGAATTTCTCGCGGCGTTGCCATTTGCGGCGATACTGAAACGGGCGGTCGCGATGGATCCACGCGCAAGATGTCGCGCAACCCGACTCCGGATAATTGATACGCCTGACCAAAACCCACAATGAATGTTCCGCTGACCGGCACAAGGCAGATCAGGCGAAAATCTGAAAGCCCACGGAGCGTATCGATAAACGCGCCGAACGTGTTCTTGAATTGCTCGGCGCGCTCATCCCACTGCGCCGAATCGCGCGGAATGATCTGGACCTGGCAGCGGAATGTAAGCCGTCGTCGTGCAAAGAGGTTACGCGCCTGATCTTCCGGTTCGATGAACAGGACGCTGGCGCGTCCGGTTTCGAGCAGGTTGCGGGTATGGCGCGACAGTCCGCTGACAAAAACATAGAAGTTATTGCGTGCGTCGACGACGTACGGCGCATAGCTGACCTCCGGCTCACCCGATGAACTGGTGGTCGCCATGGTCAACGTTTGAAATTGGGCGCGGAATGCCTCGATGTCCGCGGCCGCGGGAACGTCCATGTGGTTGCCTTCCTCAGCCCGTTGGGCCGTTAGCGAACTGCAATTTTATCCAAAAATCGGCTCGTCCGGTCCTCTCCCGTAAGAACATAATGTAAGGTATTGGGGTTGCGTATCGTGCCCAGCATGCGCGTACGAGAACGCTTGGGCCCACAGAACAGTAGTTGATCTCCCTTCTGCAACACTTCAGCTTCCTTCGGCAACATCCTGAATTCTTCGCCGCGTTTCAGCAGAAGTGGAATCGCATCCAGTAGTTGCTCACGCTGCGTCGGGTCCCGCCTCAGATCACCAATGGATACCGGGACTCCAGCAGTAACGGCCAGGCTCAGCGCCGGGGCGGTGTTGGAGCGAACATCGATGGACCATCGGTCGGGATTCTGCTCCCCCATCATGTTCCGAATGCGGAGCCGCAATTCGGAAGCCCACGACTCCTCTTTATGTTGGCTTAGGCGCAGGAAGTCGACGATCAACGGGGACGTGACAATCGAGAACACCTCCCCTGCCAGGATGTTTCCGAATTGCATCACCAGCGAAATCTTCGCCTTCTGGAATATCTCCTCGTTGTCGCGATGAACCTGCCGCGCCACGACGAAGATATTCGGATTGAGTGCCCGCGCATTAATCACGATGGAAAGATTGTTCGCATCGTTATCCGTTCCCGCGATGATCGCCTGCGCGCCTCGAATGTTGGCCTGCTGCAAGGTGTCTGCTTCCGTCCCGCGACCGAGCACGCAGCCGGGAACATGTTCCGCAATGCGAGTGTCGGCTTCGACGATCGTGCATTGGATTCCCTCACCAAGAAGTGCCTGATGCAAGGCCTGCCCGAAGCGTCCGTAGCCGCACAGCACCCACTGACCCCGCGGCGGATTCAGCGGAGGTGACCAGGGCTCATGTGGAACGCTTGTCATCCGCTCGTCAAGCGCATACAGGCTCGGCGCGTGAACCGCGTTGCCAACAATTCGCGCCGACAGCGCAAAGGGGTTAAGGACGTGATCCGCCCCTGCGGAACGAATATTTTCGGACGAATCCGCGGTGTGTGCGCGCGCAATGGTCAGCAATTCTGGGCGCAGCAACTTTGAAGTAATAGTGACTTGCAGGTTGGTCTGGTCAACGTTGGTCAATGCCAGGATTCCCGCGCAATAGCGATTCTTCAATCCGGCCGTTACCAGGTTGTCCGGGCGACCTGCATCGGCACACAGGCCCGGTACCGGTGAACGCAGATCGTCAAGCTGCAGCGCGTTGATCCGATCAGGATTCATATCAAGGACTACGGCCCGCAGACCCGCCTCTGTCAGTCCGCGCACCACTGAACTCCCGGTATCACCGTAACCGCATACGATATAGAACGGCTCGACGATGCGCCGCACCGCGCGCGAAAAGGCCATTTGCTTGACCAACGCACGAAATGCGGGATCCTGAACGAGCGAAAACAAGACACCGATCGCATACATCCACGCTACAACCGTCAGGTAGACGGTGGCGATCATCCAGAATCGCTGGGGCTCGGTGAACGGGTACGGCAACTCGCCAAAACCGATTGTCGTCGCCGTGTAGGACACGACATAAAAGGCGTGAAAGAAGCCCATGCGCCACGGCGCGCCTTGCGCATCCTGCCCGGGTATCAGGACGAACCCGAGCACCGCGGTGGCGTAAGCCAGGATCAGAACGATCAACGGCGCCTGCATACGCCGCAGCAGGACGAATGCGATATTCGGCATCGCGCTAGCGCCGACTCATCAAGGTATCCACCACCAGCAGCACGACGGATACGACATTGGCCAGCAACGCACCACCCGAAAGTGAAACGATGGACGTCATGTGATCCGGCGTCATTCCGCCGGGCATCATGTTCACGACGACGCCCCACGTGATGGCCGCGGCAATCAATTGCAGGTCTGCAACCAGGCTGGTGGCCAGCAGAACCGCGCCCAGTTGGGTTCGGTCGCCTATCTTGAGAACGGTCGCGATCAGATTGACCACCACAACGACGAACAGCTCGTAGACATTGTGATGCGCGGGGTTCTCGATATCGCCGTAGAAGAAACCGAAATTCAGGGTCAGCGCGGAAAGGATGAAAAACGCGAAAATCACCTTCTGTAGGTTCATGCATGAACTCCCGTGGGCGTAGCGACAAGGATGCTAAAGACGCTCGCGCGGTACAAGCTCGATTTCGCCCGAAATGCGCATTGACGGTGCAAAAAGCGCCGATATAATCGCCGTCGCGCACTGGGCTGGCGCAGCATTTTCAGCAAAATCGGCCCAATCCCGCCAATTTCCGCATGGCACGAACACTGCTTCGATTTATAGAGAAACTTTCGGGCCTCGAGCAGCCACCACACCACTCAATCACTGCGTGGAGTCTCAATGATCAAGATTGTCATGCTTCGCCACGGCGAAAGCACATGGAATGTTGAAAACCGCTTTACCGGATGGACGGATGTTGAATTGTCTGCGCGCGGACAGAAAGAAGCGCGTGATGCCGGACTCGCACTGCGTAACCACGGTTACACATTTGATGTCGCCTTCACGTCTGTCTTGAAACGTGCGATTCATACCCTGTGGCTGGTCACGGAAGAAATGCAGTTGCACTGGGTCCCGGTTCACAAGGACTGGCGGCTGAACGAACGTCACTACGGCGCGCTGCAGGGGCTAAACAAAGCAGAAATTGCCGAACACTACGGCGCCGAGCAAGTGCATCTGTGGCGGCGTGGCTTCAGCATTCGCCCGCCTGCGATGAGCTTCACGGATCCGAGTCTACCCCACCATGATCCGCGCTACTCCGGGGTCCAGGCCGCGCGTCTACCGGCGACCGAATCTTTGGAAGACACGATGAAGCGCTCCATATTGTGCTGGCAGGAACGAATCGTTCCGGAAGTGGCATTGGGCCGACGCGCCATTGTCGTCGCCCATCACAATACGTTGCGTGCGTTGATCAAACATCTGGAAGGCGTGTCCGACGCGGAAATCATGGAACTGAACATTCCGACCGGGCGACCGCTCGTGTATGAATTCAACGACCGGATGGAAGTACTGGCTCGCTATTACCTCGACGATACCCCGAGCAGCGCGATTTCCGGCGCCGCGTGACCCGCGAGACTATTTGAAACCGCAGGTTCCAGGTCCGCAACACGGCGCTCCACTTTGACATGGCGGCGCACTGCCGAGACTGCTGCTTTTCACGAGCCCCCCGCCGGTAATCAAGCGCCGTACCGGCGTCTGTTCCGAGGTTTCCCCCGGAGATATTCCCAACCGCGCGCAGAGTTCACCCCAGGTCGCAAGGGACTCATTGATCCCATGCTTCACTTCCAGGACCTTACCGTTGGATTCGCAGACATAGTCGTAGGTTGGCATGACCGATACTCCACTACTTAAAAATTGCTTAACGTTACCCTCAGCCGGCACACCGGTTCGTTATCGGTGGCCGCCTGAACATTATATCGTCATAGGGTGAACTATACTCAGTCCTCCTAACCCACCCACGAGGTAAACAATTTATGGCGATGCGACGATTCGTAGCGGCATTGGGATTAACGCTTGCGCTGGGCCCCCTGGCGAATCCCGCCGCAATGGCGGATGGCGCAAGTGCAGCCACGAAAACGATGGCCGAAATCCTGATTTCCGTACGTCACTACCCGAGTGACGCCGATAAGGAAAAGCTGAAACATATTGCGATGGATGCAAGCGCTTCAGCTCATGAAAAAGCGATCGCAACGGCGATGATTAATATGCAGCACATGGTCTCTGATGGTGATAAATCCAAGCTGGATGCCATCGCCAAGGATGCCGCTGCCCCGGAGGCTGTAAAAAAACTGGCTTCTGTTTTGATGGGTCTTAATCACAAGCCGAGTGATGCCGACGTTTCGACGCTAAAAACGATAGCGGGCAAGTAGGGAATCATCCTTGGCCGAAATTGCGGTGGCGATGCAATGTCGCCACCGTATTTGAAACTGCCGAAAAGCTAGACCCACTCGAGCCCGACGTCGCTCAACTCGATATCCCGAACTTCATTGAGAAACTGGCGCAACGCGTTGACTTCGCCTTCGAGGTAACGACGATCGCTGCCGATCATCGCAACGCCGATCCCGCAACGCTGCCAGTCTTCCTGATACGCCACCTCCGCCACAGACGCATTGAAGCGCGAGCGAATGCGTTCTTTGACGCTGCTGACAATGCGGCGCTTGTCTTTCAGCGATCCGGCAAAATGAATGGCAAACTCGACGGAGACCAGCACGACGGCAGGCGCCGCTGCAATCGCAACACCGGATTTCAGCTTTGATCGGGTCGATGTCATGAGTCCGAGTACTCGTTGTATTTCTTCGCACTGCCACGAACACGATCCGCCGGATATTTTTGCGCGTTCAGTTCGATCTTGCGGCCTGCCGCGTCCAGCAGATTGATATTCAGCTTGTCGGCGAGCCGGATCAGGTACAACTGCACGTCCGCGATTTCCTGCGCAACCTTCTCCAGGGCTTCACCCGACAGTTGCGTGCTCTGCGTTTCCGTCAGCCACTGGAACAGTTCGACCAGTTCGCCGGCTTCCGCACTCAAGGCCATCGCCAGATTTTTCGGCGAATGAAACTGATCCCAATCGCGCTCCTGCGCAAATTCACGCAGGCGAACACGGAGTTCTTCCAGTGTTGACAGCGATTTCATCAGTGTCCGTTTTCCTTACTGGCAGCGGCATGATTGTGCGCCGAAATCTTGTCCATCACCGCAAACAAGACGCCGGACACCACCAGAATGACATGAATCACGACTTTCCATGCGATCGCTTTGTCGTGATCGGTAAATACGGCTTTCTTGGATTCCGCCGCCGCGACCGCCGCGGCCGCCATCTCCCCCGCATGCTCGGTGACTGCGGTCGTCGCCACTTTGAGTTCTTCACCCACGTTCACGAATGCCTTGAGCAACTCAATCGCAGAGATGGCGACGATCGATGCAATCACTTTGACCTTAAGGCCTGAAAAATCCACCTTGCCCATCCAGTCCGGACGATCTTCATGGCCTTCGGTATTGATCTTCGAGACAAAATTCTCGTAGCCGCTGAAGATGATGATCAGCAGAAGATTTGCGACCAGTGACATGTCCACCAACGTCAGTATTGCGAGAATGATTTCGCCCTCAGCGCCCTGTAAGACGTGGGGAAGAATATGAAAGAGTTCCTGTCCGAATTTCACCAGCAGGATGAAAATGCAGGCCACCAACCCAAGGTAAAACGGCGCCAGCAACCAGCGGCTGTTGAACACCAACATCTCAAGAAAATGTTCGAAGGCTTTGATCATGGAAAATTAAACTCCGATCCGTCTGCGGTCTCTACGGGCCGACAGGACCCGCAACAGCCCGCTATTATCGAGCCATTGCGTGAACTTGCAAGGACAATGAACCCTAATCCGGTGGGCGCGAAATTCCACTCCGGGACCCGAGATGTGAACCAGGGCCAAACCGGAACTCGGAAAGGCGCTTAGCATGAACTGGCAGAGAAGGAGATTCTGATATGAATCGAATTGCTTATGTGCTTGTCGCCCTGGTTACGCTGCAGGCGACCTCAAGTTGCGATTTAAAACTTGGCAGCAAGAATTCCACTAAAGAGACCGCTCCAACCAGCGGATTAACCCAGCGCCCTTCGAATCCGGATTGCGTGGCAGGGAAACGTCCCACTGTAGGCACCGGGGCGGCCACCCTGTCGCGCGTGTTTCCGAACCTTTCGTTTAATCAGCCCGTGGCGATGGTCCAGCCCCCCGGCGATAGTTCGCGCTGGTACGTCGTGGAAAAGTCCGGACATTCGTTTTCGTTTCCCAACTCCGATTCGGCGGCAGTGGGTGACGTAATCGAGTTTCTGGATTTGTCAGGCATCGTCGATGCGCAATCCGAAGGCGGATTTCTCGGGCTCACCTTCCATCCGGATTTTTCAAACAACCATTTCGCCTACGCGTCGTACACCACCAGCGACGCGGGCGGTGGAAATTTCCGGTCCGTCATTTCGCGTTTTACGGTCGATCCACAGACGCACAGCGCTTCCACCGGCAGCGAGCATACATTGCTGACCATCGCGCAACCCTATGGCAACCATGACGGTGGAAATATCGCCTTTGGTCCGGACGGATTTTTGTACATCGGATTTGGCGACGGCGGAAATCGCGATGATCAGGAAAATCACGGACAAGATACACGCACGCTATTGGGCGCGATGTTACGCATCGACGTCAATGCGTCGGCCGCACAGGAAGCCAACGGACAACGCTACGTGATCCCGGCGGGCAATCCTTTCCCAGGATCACCCTCGTGCAGCAATGGCAGCTGCCCGAATCAGGCTTTCAAATCTTCTGCTCAGCGATGTTCCGGCGACGGCTGTCCGGAACTTTTCGCATGGGGACTTCGCAATCCCTGGCGCTGGAGCTTCGACCGACTGACGGGTGATCTGTGGGTTGGCGATGTAGGACAGGATGCGTGGGAAGAAATTGACCTTGTTCAGTTGGGAAAAAACTATGGTTGGAATTGTTTTGAGGGTAGTCATTCCTACTCAACTTCGGGAAATTGTCCGTCGCTTACAACCGCCATACCACCGATTAACGAATACGATCACAGCGTGGGTTACGCGATCACCGGCGGCTACGTTTATCGCGGCGCCGCAATTCCTGCATTGACTGGCGTATACCTGTTTGCCGACTTCGGATCAGGAACGATTTTCGGACTTTCCGATCCCAAGGGCTCGCCCGTGCGTGCAGAACTGACGTCGCCGATGGGCGGAATCGCCTCCTTCGCACAGGACCACGAAGGCGAGGTCTACGCAATTAACCTTTACAACGGGCAGATCTTTAAATTCGTCCCGGGCGCAACAACGACAACGCCGGGATTTCCGGCAAAACTCTCCGATACAGGATGCGCCGACGCAGCAAACCCGACGCTGCCGCGTGCCGGAATGATTCCCTACGATGTCGTTTCCCCGTTGTGGTCGGACGGCGCAATCAAGAAACGATATCTTGCGTTACCGAATCAGGAGCAGATCACGATTGCGACGGACAATGACTGGACCTTACCGCCGGGCAGCGTTCTTCGAAAAGATTTTTATCTGCAAGGAGCGCTCATCGAAACGCGCCTCCTCGCCCACCACACCGATGGCGACTGGGCAGGATACAGTTACGAGTGGAACGCCGACCACACCGACGCAACGCTGATCACCGATTCGAAGACCGTCGCAATCGGCAATCAGGCATGGTACTATCCTAATGGCAGCGATTGCCTCCAGTGCCACAGCCTGGCAGCGGGAAGAACGCTGGGCCCCAAAACAAGCCAGCTGAACCGGAATTTCCTGTATACCGCGACCGGCATCACCGCGAACCAGATCGACACTTACTCCGCGATTGATTTGTTTTCAAATCCACCGGGTTCACCATCCAACAGCCTGATCGCGCTCGCCGATCCGCAATCGGATTCCGCCACACTGGAGCAACGCGCGAAGTCGTATCTCGATGCCAATTGCTCCCATTGCCATCGACCCGGCGGACCGGGACGGGGTGTCGCTGATTTTCGTTACGAGACTGCCTTTATTGCGATGAACCTGTGCAACCAGGATCCGACCGACGATCTGGGAATCGCGGGCGCAAAATTGTTTGTTCCGGGGAATACGGATCTTTCACTGATCGCCGTGCGCATCAAGGATACGGGAAACCATCGAATGCCCCCGCTGGCAACGTCCGTTCCGGATACCAACGGAATTCAACTGATCGACGCGTGGATCAATTCCCGCCAGTCATGCAGCTAATCACTGGCGCGCAACACCATTTTGGCTGAAGCGTTCCCAGTTCACATCGCAACAAAAGACGTGCCGTTTCCCTCCGATCCGGATCGCAATCGACAAGGTTACGCACAGATACGCTCCCGCGAACGAAAGGTACGGCGTTGAAATTTGCACGTGCCCGGGACTGTGGATCGCGCTCTGAAAATACGGGCGTCGAAACCAGTTGGCTCCTGCCGTATCAAACAGCGGCGCATAGCGCGGATCGCACACCTTTACCCCTGCCGTGGACAACTGGCACTGTCCGACTTGCACGCCATCGTCACCGAGCAGGTAACAGCATTCAACGCCTTCCTTGCGCAGCAGGCGAAAACACGCGGAATCCATCGACTGTTCGCACTCCAGCGCGCGTGCCGCATCAAGAAAGGCGTGCGCGGGACGGATCAAACCGCGTCGTCGTCGCTCGGCTTCTCCGGGCTGGTATTCAGCACAATGCTTGAGCGTCAAATCGGAGGGAACGACCGCATAGGAATTTCGATCAGGAATTACGTGCGACGGCGTGCCGAAGAAAAAGCCCTGCGTCATGTCGACATCAACATCAATCGCGAGCATTGCCTGCTCTTCCGTCTCGACACCCTCGAGAACCACCAGGCTGCCGCTTTCGTGCAGCATGTTGACCACATTCGCCAGCATGCGGCGCATTTTCGGCGATTCGACCGCACGATGTGTCAGCTGACGATCCAGTTTTACGATGTCGGGTTCAAGCGTCCAGACTCGCCCAAAGTTGGAGTGGCCCGTCCCGAAATCGTCGAGCGCGATCAGACAACCCTGATTGCGAAAATATTGCATCGCGGCCGCCAGAGCGCGCTCGTCATCAATCGCGCTCTCCACGACTTCAATGACCACGCGATACGGCGTGAGTCCTGAACTGGAGGTGAGGCGCAGCACGCCGGCCGCGTCGCGCGGTTCGCTGACAAACGCTTCCGGCGAAACATTGATAAACAACCAGCTGTTGGCCGGTCGCTGTGCAACGAAGTTGTCCAGATGGGTACGGCACGCCAGGCTTTCCAGGACAGTTGATTCCGGAAGCGGTTCAGCGCCGGAAAAAATATCGGTCGGCATGATTTCGCGGCCGTCGGTTGTGCAGCCACGCAACAGTGCCTCGTAACCCACGGGACGCCGTTGCGCCAGGCTGAATATGGGTTGAAACGTGGATGTGAGCCGCAGGCCGTGAAAGTCACGACACCGGGCATTGATCTCCGCACAAATACCCTGCGCGGGTTCGCGATCTGAACCGATCGAATTTTGCTGCATGCAGTCCCACCCCGGGCCCCCATTTTTTTTCGTGCGGATCGCTACTCCGCCCCGGATGACATCCCTGTGGAAACGTTCGATTTAGGTTTGATTCGCACTGACGAGCTTGTGTGCGGAATCTTGATGACGTTTAAGCGAACGGCTATTTATGCGTCAATTAGTCAGGATGTAAACGTGTTTGTTTTTATCACGATCATAAATAAACCTACCCGCTCACGACATTTTGCAGAGGCAGATCAGGAGAAACTCAAACAACAGAGCGGAAGTGATTGTTTTTTATTCAATCCCAGGTGCCAGAAAAGATGGGCATTTCTCTGGCGCCTAGGCTTGCAATTAGCGCCGACGCGAGCGCTCGCGTTGGGGTTGCGACGCAATGACCTTGACGAGATCAGACAGCTCTTCGCCGAGCAACTCCAAAAGATCATCAGCCGTCAGTATCCCGACCAGCCCTCCTGCACCGTTCACGACCGGCACTCGCCGGACACCGCGTGCGCGCATGCGTTGCAGCGTTTCCCAAATTCCATCGGTCTCATTTGCGGTCACGAGATCGAAACTCATGATGTCGCCGACGACACAGGAATCGACGGGAGTCGACTTTGCCAGGATTTGAACGACGAGATCACGATCCGTGATGATCCCCAGAGGCACGCGCTTGCCGTCCCGCTTTTCAACAATGATGACGTCGCCCACGTGGTGCTCGCGCATCAATCCGGCAACATCGGTGATCGATGCTGTCTTCTCCGCAACGACCACTTCTCGGTTACAGAATTCACCGACTGACATTAAAAAGGCCTCCTTCCGCATACTTTGGGCCGCGTGCGCTAATTCCTGCGCCGCCTTGCCCTTCACTGTCAAGATACCCTTCGCCCGGTCTTGTGACATCCGTAGTCACCGCCCCGGTACACCGCCACGGAAGTAGGATAAACTTGGTCGTTATCATTTGCCTAACCGCCATGTCCGCCGCCCCGCCACTCAATAATTCCGAACCCGCTGTCGCGCCGTCCACAGATCCAAGCGCGGCCCTGGGCCACATTTACGCGGAATATTACGGACTGTCAGAAAGCCCGTTCGCGATTACTCCCGACCCGCGCTTCCTGTTCATGAGCCAAAGGCACCGGGACGCCCTGGCGCACCTGCTGTTTGCGGTAAAGCAAGGCGGCGGATTCGTGCAGCTGACGGGCGAGGTTGGAACGGGCAAGACGACCCTGACCCGGGCGCTTCTGGCCCAACTGCCACCGAACGTCAACGCAGCCATCGTGCTGAATCCGAAACAGACCGCGCTGGAATTCGTCCAGTCCATCTGCGACGAACTCGGCGTCCCTCGCAGCGGCGACAACTCGAGCATCAAGGCACTGACCGATGCGCTGAATACACACTTGCTTGTCGCCCATACGCGCGGCGAAAGAACCCTCGTGCTGATCGATGAAGCGCAGAATCTCGAAATCGGCGTGCTGGAACAGATCCGCCTGCTGACGAATCTGGAAACCACCAAAGAGAAATTGCTGCAGATCATCCTCGTCGGCCAGCCGGAACTGCGCCTGATGCTGGATCGAAAGGATCTGCGCCAGCTCGCGCAGCGCATCACAGCCCGCTACCACCTGCTCCCGCTGTCCGAGCGGGAGACTGCGGAAATGGTCAAGCACCGCCTCGCCGTTGCCGGGTTTACACAACATCTTTTTTCCGACGCGGCGTTGCGCATGATCCATCGCGCATCGAAAGGCGTGCCCCGAATCATCAATGTCATTTCTGACCGGGCTTTGCTTGGTGCCTATTCGGAAAATCAGCGCGTCATCGATCGCCGGATCGTGCTGCGCGCGACCGCGGAAGTGCTCGGCGACGAAACGGCACAACAGGTTTCATCGAATTCGCGCTGGATCGCCATTGCGATCGGCGTCGTATTGATTGGAAGCATGATCGCCCTGGGTGTTCGTTGGATGTCGAATCGGCAAAGCACGCCAGCCGTAGCTCCCCCGGCAGCGAGCTCGCCGGTCGCGCCGGCGGCAACGCCCCCCGTGGCGGACGAAACTGCGCCCGTCACAACGGTGATTCCCGCGGCACCGCAAGCACCCACCGCCGTGCCCGCAGATTTTGCCGAAGCCATGCACACGCCGGGAATTGAGGTTTCGCTCGATCGTGGCATGAGCACGCTGCTGGCGTTGTGGTCAAAGAACTACGCGACGGCGTCTGGAATGACCCCCTGCGATCGAGCGGTCGCGTTCAATCTTTATTGCACGACCGGAACCGCCACAATTTCGCAACTCAAGTCGATGAACCACCCGGCCTTGCTCAAACTCGAAACGGCAAGCGGTGCGAATATCTTCGCCGTCATAGCGCGCGTCAATGGCACCGAATTGGAACTGCGCTTCGGGAATCAAGTCTACCTGGTCGGTTCCAGTGAGTTGCAGCCGTTTTGGCGAGGAGACTCCCTTGTCGTGTGGGCGCGTCCATCGATTGGCACAAAAATGATTGCGCCGGGCATGCAGGGATCCTCGGTTCGGTGGCTCAGCGCCGCGCTCAACCGGGTGGAAGGATCCGATGCACCCGCAGTCACGGAATTCGACGCTGCGCTGAAGGCGCGTGTTAAATCATTCCAGAGCAAAATGGGTTTGCCTGCCGACGGCATTGCGGGCGAGCAGACGATGATCGCCCTTCTCGGTGCAGTGGCCGAAACCGGGCAACCTCGCTTGATGCCACCGGCGGTTCCCTAGCGCATGTCGTACATTCTGGATGCACTCAACAAGGCAGAGCGTGAACGCAAGCGCGGAGCGGCGCCCGCTGTTGAAGGAAGCTCAACTCCGGTCGCGGGCGTGCCACCCGGAAACCCGTGGTTGTGGATCGCGCTGCTCGCCGTGGTATTCAACGCGCTGCTCGCCGGACTGCTGGTGTGGTCGTCGCTAAACAAAAAAGAAACTGCACCGCCGGCACCGGTCGCCCTGGAAACCCCGGAGGCCTCGGACGCCCCTGAAGCAGCAACCACCACCGCTGCATCGTCAATCCCGGAAACCGCACCGCCGCCGGTGGTGGAAGAGCCCAAGCCCGTGCCGCCACCGGATCCGCTGGCAAATATTCAACCCGCCAAACCCATCGTCACGCCGCAGTCACTGCCACTGATGACGGATGCCGAATTGCAGCAGCAAGCCCGTGCAAAGGAAATGGAAGAACAATCCGCCCGGGAAAAAGCGGAAGCACCCGTCGCCCCGCCGCCGGAGCCGCCGGTCGCAAAGTTTCCGCCGCTATCGGAGATTCCGCTGCAAATTGAATTGCGCCCGGAAATCCAGCAGGCCTTGCCTCCGATACGCGTCGATGTCCATGTGTACGACGATACGCCGGACAGCCGGTTCGTCATGATCAATCTGCACCGCTATCACGAGGGTGAGGATATTGCGGCGGGATTGCGCCTGGAACGGATTACGAAGGAAGGAATGGTGCTGTCTTATCGCGGCGAGCGCTTTCGCGTACTCGTTCAATACTAGCGTGCGTCAGCCCGCGGCAGCATCGCGCCCGAGGAAACGCAGACCGGCCGATTTATCACCCTCAGCGGTACGGTTCTGCAGCCACTTCTCAACATCTGCCGCGGCCATCGGTGTCGCGTAGTAATAACCTTGCAGGCAATCACAGCCGTTTTCAGCTAGGAACCGGATCTGTGCTTCTGTTTCGACACCTTCGGCAACGACCTTCATGCGCAAGCTGTGCCCCAACGAAATGATCGCATTCACGATGGCGTCTTCATCCCGCCCTTCGGAAATATTTTCCATGAACGAGCGATCCACCTTGATCGCGTAAAGTGGAAAACGCTTCAGATAATTCAGCGACGAATATCCGGTGCCAAAATCATCGATGGAAAATCGAACGCCGATGGTGTGCAAGGCGCGCAGCTTCGCGGCCGCTGCCGTCATGTTGTCGATCAACAGTGATTCGGTGATTTCGAGCTGCAAGTCGTGCGGATCCATGCCCGTGTCCTGTACGATCAGCGCCACGGTTCCAACGAAATCCCGCTGACGAAACTGGCGCGCCGAAACATTCACTGCCATCTTGAACGAACCCAGCCCGATCTCTTTCCACAATTTTTGCTGTTCACACGCGGTGCGCAATACCCAGTTGCCCACCTCGATGATCAAGCCGGTATCTTCAAGCAGGCCGACAAATTCTCCCGGACTGACCAGACCGCGTTTTGGATCGTTCCAACGCAACAGCGCCTCAAATCCGATCACGGACTGGCTGCGCGCGTCGACGACGGGTTGATAGTGAAGTACAAATTCTTCACGCGAAATCGCATGGCGCAGCCGCGTCAGCGTCTTCAAACGCTCGTCTGCATACTCATTCATTGTGGGATCGTAGAAACGGTAACAGCCGCGACCGCTGCGTTTCGCTGCATACAGTGCAGCGTCCGCGTTCTTGATCAGCTGCGTGGACTCGATGCCACTGGCGGGATACGACGCGATGCCAATGCTGGTCGTCAGGAACATCTCTTCGCCCTGAATTACAAACGCGCGCGCCATCACGTCGAGAATTTTCTGCGCGACGTTGGCCGCATCCGAAAAATCCCGTATGTCTTCGAGGATGATCATGAATTCATCTCCGCCCATGCGCGCCAGCGTGTCGCCGCGCCGAATCTGCCCCTTGATACGCTCGGCAATATCGCAAAGCAGCCGGTCCGCAATTTCATGGCCCAGCAGGTCATTGACGGACTTGAAGTGATCAAGATCAATCGAGACAACCGCGATTCGCGCGCGCTTGCGTTGCGCTTGCGCGAGCGCATGTTCGAGTCGGTCACGAAACAGGACGCGGTTCGGCAACCCCGTGACCGCGTCATACTGGGCGAGATACGCGATTTGCTCTTGTGCGTGGGCGCGCTCCAGCGTGTAGCGAATGCTGCGGGACAACAATTGCGGGCCCATTTGGCAGGCGTAAAGGCAATCCTGAGCTCCGGCCTTGAGAACGCTGAGCGCAAATGATTCATCGTCTTCCGCGATGATCGCAATCAGCGGCACGCCGGGAGCCGCGGCTTTCAACGCTACAACACCGTCGATTTCGCGGGGCCCTCCAAGCGACATCAAAACCACGGAGCAGGTTTCGCTCTGCACGAAGCGCAGCGCGTCGCCCGACCACTGGACGGAGTTAACAGTAAGGCAATCCGGAAATATGTCTTTAAGAGTGGCGGTGAGACGATCCGCCGCAGCGATGTCTTTTTCGACCAATAGAATGCGAAGGCCGGAAGGCGTCGCCATACTGTCTCCCCTCAATGCGACTACGTGCGGTTTATATCGGTAGTAATCCCGCGCGCTTTATGATTTTTGGCCCAGCATCTGGGCCAACGTGTCGAGTCCTGCGCAGGCTTCAAGCACTGGCCGCGCCGCCTTGGCAATGGCCTGCTCCGTCAGTCCTAACAAGGCCAGCGTCGACTCCGGCACGGGGCCGAAGCTGCTGTCACTGACGACGCCGTGTTCATGCAACAAATGTTCTGCGACAAGAGTCAAATGCGCGTAGGCCGCCATCTCGTCACGATAGTCCGGATTGTGGTGGTGCCGCGCGGCTAATACCGCTTCATCATGAATTTTCCACTGCTGTAATAACTGATCGCCCATATCCGTGTGCCGGAAACCAACCACCAGGTCTTCCAGCGTTGTCACCTCGATGGTCGGATTGGCGGCGATGGCCTGGTTCAGTGCCTTGAATACATCCGGCATCAAATGACCCAGGAGCAGGAAACCGAAGTCGTGCAGCAGGCCGCTCAGGTAGGCCATGCCGGACTTCACGCCACGATCGCGTGGAACCGCCTTGGAAATTCTTTCGGCCAGCGCCGACGTGTAAACCGCATGTCGCCAGAACGCACTCAGACCGATGGGGCCGTCCGCGGTGACGCGGAATCCCGTACCGATTGCGATTCCAAGGGCGATATTGGCGACCAGATCGAAACCAAGAACACGTGAAATCGCATCGCGAACAGATGAAATTTCGCCGCGGTATCCATAGAACGCCGACGTTGCGTAGCTGATAATCTGCGCCGAAAGGCTGGGATCGACTTCGATAACGCGCGCCAGATCCGTCGCGTCGGAATCCGGATCGCCGGTGACCTGCAGGATACGCGTGGACATTTCCGGCATTGCAGGAAGTCCCTCGACGTCGCCCAGCATCGCTTCAATTCGCTTGCGACTGAACGCGTGACGCTGAATGCGCTCCTCGATCAACGCAGCAGTGACGGGTGTGGTAAAGGCGATGTCCGTCGGCTCGAACTGCAACTGCCAGAAGTTGCCAGCATCCATTTCAATGCGATTGATGTTATCGCCATCGACGATTCCCAGCGGACCGTCGCGCGGAATATCGCGTTGAATGAACGTGGGCACTTTGTAAATTGCGCCCAACGGGAATAAATCGGCACCGCCGTGGTTGTTCAGGAAGTCCGCGCGTATTTCAGTGAAGACCGGGCGCAATTCGCGCCCCGTCGCGCCGCGCAGCGCTTCGATATCCAGAAATTCGTCGAGCGGGGAAATCACCAGTGCAAATCCGTCCAGATCCCGGAAAAGCACGGGGCGGACCCAGCGACTACGGTCGATCGCTGAAGAATCTGTTACGGGGATTACCTGGTGCGGAACAGCCTGCTGGTCCAGAAAGTCCAGGACAGCCTTAAAGCTCGACATTGAAAAAACCTCGTCACAATCAATGTGGGATACATCGGCCGCGCCCGGACGGTTTTGAGCGCGAAATTTCCGTAAATTGAAATTGCGAAAAGGTCCTTAAAAAAGGCGAATATCTCGGTGCAAACCGCGATTCAAAACCGCGGCAACGGAGCGGCTGGTCCAGCGCGCTAACGGGTCCGGGTGCCAGCGGCCATGTGACGGGACTCCGGCATCAACTTGACGGGGTCCAGCTTCGGTGGCTACCGTCTGCGGAATCTGGCACGACGGATATGCAATGACTCTGACTGGAACCGCCCTTCCCTGCCCGTGCAATAGTGGATTCGATTTTTCCGCGTGTTGTGGGTCCGCGGACCGTGCCGCGACCCCGCAGTTTACGATCTCGGCACCCGATGACGCCGTTACACCCGCGCCGACCCCGCCACTGGAGAGCGCCGTTCGCAATGTTGCGAATGCGCCGGATCTTTTTCCGGCTCGGATCGCGTTCCAGCAAAATGAAGTTTTGTGGATCAAGATGTCACCGGACTGGTACCACGCCAGCGTTTTTCTGGACGCCGCGCGCATCAAGGGCGCGTGTCGCGTAACGTCCGCGCTCGACTTCTTGCGCCGCACCGGCGCTCGGACCCCGTGGCATCGGACCGGGTTCATCTTTCACACTGCGTTTTGCGGCTCAACGCTGATGTCGCAACTGCTAGCCACCGCCTATCGCAGCTTGCCGCTGCGCGAACCCGATGCGTTGGGAAATCTGATGTATCTGGTGAAATCCAAAACGACACCGGAATCGGAAAAATCGGCGTGGATGAATACGGTGTTTCACATTTTGTCGCGTCGTTATGACGAGAACACGCCTGTTGTCATCAAGGCCAATGACTACGCGAACGCCCTCATATCGCCCTTGTTGTCGTGGCGTCGTGAAATACGCGTCTTGTTTATGTATACACCGCTTGCCGAGTTCGTAACCGGCTGCCTTAAGGCGGAGAATCGCAAAACCTGGGTTCAGGATCGCGTTCGCATCGTCAGGGCGATTGGTGGCGAAACACTTTCGATCCCGGACTCGCTTGTTATTGGCGAAGAAGATTACGCTGAAATGGCCGCTGTGTATTGGTCCTACAATATCGCCGCCTACTTGGAGTCTCTGCGCGGGCGTGAATCGCAACTGCGATCACTGGAGTTCAGCGATATGCTGGCCGATCCCGAATCTACCGTCCTTGCCGCAGCCCGGTTGTTTGAATTGCCGCCGTCCCCGGACATTTCCCTGAAGTCCGCGATCGAGTCTCACCTCAAGGTGTACTCGAAAAATTCGGACTTCTCTTATAGTCCCCAGCAGCGAAAAAACGAAATCGCCCGGCTCTGCACCAAATTCGCGCCAGAGATCGAACGGGCAGAAAAATGTGCGCGCACGTTGCTTGGATCGATTTATCCAGACGGCCGGCTCCCCGGCGCGCTGCACGCGGATTAGCTGAAGAACAGCGCGGGCGCGGGCGGCTTGGAACCCACCTTGGGAATACCCTTCACCGCCGCCCAACTCACGATCACATAGCGCTCGCCAGCGGTGACCTGCTGCGCCGTGTGAACGTAGCGATTATCCGACGGAAATAACACTACCATTCCGGCGCGAGGCCTCAGCGTGTAGTTGAATTTGTCGAACCGCAGTGCACCGCCTTCGTATTCATTGTTGAGGTACACCAGCAGGCTCAAGTCGCGATCGATGACTTTTGACCACAGTCGCGTCTGCGGATCCATGTTCTGACTGTCCGCGTGTTTGACGTAGTGACCGCCCGGACGATACCGCATCACCTCCGGAGTTTCATACCAATCGAGCGTGACGCCCAGGAATCGAACTGCCAGGTCGCAGTAAATCCCTCCAACCAGCTGGTTGAGTTCCTCGCGTCGCGTTCCAAGTTCGATTCGCTCCGACACGCGGCGCGGGTCTTCAACCTTCACGATATTGTCGGCGGTTGATGCTTCACGATCGATGACCATGAGCCGCTCGCCGACGCCAGTTCGTGCAAATTCCGCCAGTTCCTGGATGAGCTGTGGTTCGAGATAGTTCTCCAGCACGAAGACTCCAAACGGCGCGGGACGTTCAGCGGCCGTGGACCCGCAGCAATTGCCGAACGATCGGCCGCTGGCACAGAAACACGGATCACTCGGGACCGGCGAAAAGTCGCTAAAGGGCCCCACGGATTGACTTAAGAGGCGGGCTCCCGGCCTCGCGTCGCCCTTAATTGACTCCTGGCGGACTCGTTGCAGATTCATTGTGTCGTTCATTTTGAGCCTCTTTGTCACACTGGCGCCGTCATCTCCCGGCGCGGCACGCCCGCCATTTCAACAATCAAATCCTCCCAATTCAACCTTCAACGCAAGTCAGCCTTTGCGCGGTCGCGCGCTGCGAAGCGAGCCCACGCCACGCGATTCCGATTAATGACCGCCCCTGCGTTCGCGCCGGGGCGATGCAATTTGTCCAAAAATTACGTATTTGCCCCAGCAAGAAACTTACATACAATGCGGCCTTCTGTATCGTGGCAACACGATGATGTTCCCGTAAATTCACTCAAAACAGTAAGGAGAGTGCTATGGGTGGTGGTGGAGGTGGTGGAGGT
>DKAR01000230.1 GCA_002450895.1 Proteobacteria bacterium UBA6921 | reverse complement strand
GGCATAGCGCAGGCCGGATCTACAATAGTTCATCTCTACGAAAACCTTAAGACAGATTTTTTGGGCGCAGTACTGGCACTCCTGATGACTGAAGTCGCCGCATCGCCCCACGTGGCGCTCGGGTCAATGGGAAGAGCGCGCCGACCCGTCACCGTATTCGCCGGGTCGCGGACTTGTCGCTTGAGAAGAACACGTTTGTACTTAGGTCGGCGCCTGAGGTGAAATAACGGCTTCTCGGCAACTTACGGACGAAACATCATGAGTTACTTCTCCAAGCGGTACTCGCTACCCGGCACCGCGCCGGGAGATATCTCCGCCGCGGCACATCCCGTTGCGCCGCCGCGCTTGCATGTGATCGAGTACGGTGCCGAGTTCTTCTTTGAGAAAGCGGACGCCAGCCTTTCGGACTGTGCCGGGTTTGTGGCGGCGCCCACCAATACCTGGATTCATGTGCAGGGCAATTCCAGTCCGGACATGTTGCGCGAGATGGGCGCGGCCTTTGGCATTCATCCATTGGCGCTGGAAGACATCCTGCATACCGGGCAACGCCCGAAGTTGGAAAATTACGGCGGCCCACTTTTCACCGTGTTGAGTTGGCCAAGCTGGAACGGGGACCGCATCGCGACGCAGCAAGTCAGTATCTTCTTCAATGATGGCGTGGTCATCAGCTTTCACGCCGGGGAGAGTGATCCATTCGAACCGCTGCGGGAGCGCTTGCGCGATAAATCAAGTCGATTGCGCGCGCATGCGTCAGATCTGCTGTTTCATGCACTCATCGACCTGGTCATTGACCAGGGATTCCCGATTCTGGATGAATTGGCGGAATGGATCGAACAGATGGAAGAAAAATTGTTGGCGCGTCCACAGCCCGAACAGTTGCACGACTTGCATCAGTTGCGGCGCGATGTCGTTTTGCTGCGGCGCATGCTCTGGCCGCAACGCGACATCATCAATTCACTGTTGCGCGACGTGCATCCATTGATTCAGCCGGAGACGCGCATGTACTTGCGCGATTGCTACGACCACAGCGTGCAGATCATCGAAATCCTCGAATCGTTTCGTGAAACCAGTGCCAGCCTGATGGAACTGTACCTTTCCAGCGCCAGCAACCGGCTAAACGAAATCATTCGCGTGCTGACCATCATCGCCACCATTTTCATTCCGCCCACATTCATCGTTGGCGTTTACGGAATGAATTTTTCAGATGCGCACAGCCCGTGGGCCATGCCCGAGCTGCACTGGTACTTCGGTTATCCGCTGGTCTGGCTGGTCATCATCGGGATGGTGGGCGGGATGCTGTATTACTTCAGGCGAAAGAATTGGTTTTAATCGGAGCGAACTTTCGTCACGAACGCGTCCCGTCACGCGCGGTCACGACCGCACGTCGAATTAACACCGAAAAAACGCTTTCCTATTTCAGGTTGCTAGAGGCAAACACCATGACTTTGCCCCCGGCGAAGGTGATATTGGCAAAGCGGGAGTTGTCGCCCCAGGTGCAATTCCGCAGGCCCATTACGTCGTCGCATTGGGTCGGTGAACCGATCAGCTGGTCCACTTCCTCGTAGGTCATGCCCGGTGTGATTTTGTTGTAGTTGGCGAGGGTCAGCTTGTTACAGGCAGAAAGCGCCAGCAACAGGCAGAGGGTGGAGATGATACGGATACGCATGGATGACTCGGCGGACGTGAATGGCTATGTTTCGTATTCTAACATTCGGGCAACTCAACCCGATGGGTGCCGGAAACAATTGGCGCAAAAGCGGTGAAGATTCCGGCGTTCGATGCTTCCAGCCCAATCGAGACATTCGCGGTAGCCCATGAAGTCGGACATTTACAAACCACGAACATCAGAAACCATTTCTGCCTGATTCCATGAATCGCGCGCCGGAACCGTCAGAAACACGCCTATGTTTGTGCCAATAGCATTTTGGCGCGTCCGATTCCGCCGATGTCATAAACGTTCTTAACGCCGACGTTGTTCAATCGCTTGCGGGCAATTTGGCTGCGGTTCCCGCTGCGGCAATACAACAGCACGGTTTGATCCTTCAGTTTATCCGCGTACTTCTCGATTTCTTCCAGGGGAAGATTGACCGCGCTGTATAAATGTCCGGTATCGAATTCGTCGCGGCCACGCACGTCCACCAGAACGGCGCCACCCTTAATTAGTTCTTGTGCCTTGTTATCGTCGATCGGGACGTCCCACTTGCCAATGGCGCGCATTAGTCCTTCATACATCCATGAAAGCGTGCAGAAGTGGGTAAATATGACGATTGCCTGCAGTGCCAACAACATGCCGCCAACGACATAGGCGGCGGTGGGCATGTGCGCCAAAAATGAAATGCCGGCGATGGTGTTCATAATGCCGGCTGCGAAGCAGGCCAAACGGCGCTGGAAGGGATTCGGCGGCAACTTCACTGCATCGAAAAGTTTTCGCACGGCGTTGTTGTAAATCATGTCCATGGGGTGACCCGCCGGAAAGAAAAATGCGAGCATTCCCAATACTGCAACGGCAAAAAGAAGATACGGATTCTGGGTTATCAAGCCGTAAAGGGCGATCAGTGAGCAAACGGTGGGTGTAAAGCGCAGCCCCCAATCAATCTGCCTGAGTTCCGCAGGTGTGTAAGTCTGATAGCCTTGCTGAAACAAATTTCTCTGTTGAAACGACAAATCGCACTGTTGTGTCATACGCGCAATCCTTGCGAATGAGCTCAGTAAGCTCGGTTGAGCCGCACAAAATTGTGACCCAATTTTATGGTGGGATTCTATACAAAAATTTCGTGAGGAGCCCCAATTTTACTTAGCAACAACCGGGGGTAGTGAGCAATAGGTTCGATTTCAACAAACGGCGATTCTTAAGTTTTCAGATGCCTTTAAGGAAAAGTTCTGCTCAGAAATGAAAATGTTGAATGACTTTTTGGGGTCGGGAGTGTCCATTTCAGCAGAGCAGTGAAAGACAGCGTTGAACAACCGAGCGACTACTTGCCTAGAGCCCGTTGCACGTCGATGAAAGGCAGGGCATCCGTCGTAATCTGCGGCAATCGACCATCCCATTTTTCGATCGCCTTGATCTGCGCTTCGATCTGGCGCAGGCGAATCAGCTCGCTGGTTACGGCTTCCTTCTGTAATCGAAGGGCTTCCGCTTCCGCCTTGGCGTTTGCGATTTTTTGCTCGGCCTCGATCTTGATGCGTTCAAGGTCGCGCTGGGCCTTCAGCGCCAATTGCTCAGCCGTCTGCTTGGCTTCGATGGCTTGTGAGAACTGCTGACTGAATCCGAAGTTCACGATGGAAAAATCGTCGACGCTGATGTGGTACTCCGCGAGCCGTGTTTTGAGCATTTCACGGATCTCTTCGCGAATCTTCTCACGCTGGGTGATTAGTTCAACGGCCGTGTATTTTGCGGTGATGGCTTTGACGGATTCCTGTACGGTGGGATCGACGACACGCTCTTTGTAGCTGGTCCCCAGATTTTGAAAAACCCAATTGGCCTTGTCCGGGACCAGGTGATAGTTCACTGCTGTCGTCGAATGGGTATCTTGCAAATCTTTCGATGCGGCCGCCGCCTCGGTTTGTTCCTTTTGCACGCGGACATCCATCATGACGATGCGTTCCATGATCGGCACACGGAAGTGCAGGCCTTCGTCGAGCACGCGATCCTGCACCGCGCCGAAGCGCATGACGACGCCGCGCTCACCGGCACTGACCACAACGAACGGATTCAATGCGGAAAGAACCGCGAATGCGACTATCGCGCCGATGATCCATTTTATGAAACCCATGCTGCGGTTTAAACCGGCCGGGTCGATCGTGTTTGCCATAGGGTCGCCTCGATACGCGATGGAGAAAGTTCTCGGTGATAGGGCGCCGAGCATGTTCCTATATCGGCGCCCGATGAATGAGATTCACTGGAAGTATTGTGGGCCCGCGCGAGGGCGTTACGGGGGATTTAGTGCCGGTGGCTATTAGAAAAAATGCGTAACAGCCAACACGACGCCATTGTAGTTTTGCTGGGCAGTTCGGGGAACTCCGGCCACTACGGTGTCGTAGTCGTAGCGACTTACTTTGAATCCGACGCGATAGAAGAACCCGTCACCCATTGGGGCACTCCAGGCGAGGGAGTAGCTAAAGCCAGATGCATCAGCATCAAATGTTTCTTCCGAGCCGGACAAACGAGTAAAGCGGCCATTTGTTTTTGCATAAGCAATGCTGGCGCTAAGCGTTCCCTTTTCTGCGATCGACTGCGAATATCCAAGTCCGGCAAAGGGCCCGTGGGAACCGTAGACTGACGAATTGAAACTCGAAAAGCGTACAATGTTGGTATCAAGGTAGCCCACGAATCCACTGAACATAGGAAAGAACTGGTATCCGAATGTTAGGACGTCTTCGTTACGTTCAAATCGATTGTTCTGAAACGAGCCGTTAACAATAGCGGATTCTTCGCCTGCCAACGTGCGTTCGGCCGCGACCGAAATGTAGAAATCTTTGTAGACTCCAGTTAAACCCACTTGCAACGTCAACAAGTTGGGTTTGTACAAGGTTGTAGTTCCGTTTAACTGAATGACCTGAAATTCGAGTTCCTTGTAGCCCAACTCGCTAGATAACGCGAACATCAATTCACTGTCGTCTGATGCGAAAACCGGACTGAGAAACAGAAGAACAGCAAAGCCAAACCACAATCTGATAAGCATAGCGACCATCTCCTGGTGCGGGACATTAAGTTAAAGCGTTGCAATGACGATCAAGCGCCAAACGCCTTTAAACGTGCGGTGGTAAGGAGGTATCGGGTGCTCGTGTTAAAACTTTCGTGTTGGAGAATCGATCCCCCGATGCTTGAGCCGGTTCCATCGCCAAATATGGAAAGCATCAGACGAACGAAAAGCTCGAAATATTTTCAGATAACCGTGGAACAGGCAGTCGCTTAGCCAGAGACCCTGTACACGCCCAAAGTCTAAATTGGCCGACGTCGAATACTTATTTACTTTTATCCGTTTGCAATCCGCATTTTCGTGAGCGGCCCGGTCGACACGTTCAAAGGTCATCCTGCCGGGTTAACGCTATCAATCGCAGCATTGAGACAAGCGAGCCGGAGCATTGGCCTAGTACTTTGGTATTAGGGCGTAGGTTGTATATCCAGGCACAACTACGGTGTTCACAATAGCCTTCGTAACTCCATAAAAACGCGCGATCTGGTGGTTTGTCACGTTGCACGACAGCTTGAGAATGGGATGACCCGATGTGCGGAGGCTATTACATATGAATGACCACAGGATGATGCTCTGGCTGTTAAGAGTAATGCTCGCATTGTGTTTCGCACTGGCGCTTGTGTTCGCAGTTGCGCTGGCGCCGGTGTTTGGCGCAGATCTTGAAAATGAGAAACGCTCGACTGATCGGATCATCGATTCGGAAAACGTTGACCGAGTGGCAACGTTTGTCGATAAGGTATTGCGAGGTTCTTGTCCTGCGGAAGTACCCATACAAAAGTCAAAATCCAACGAATTGGCCGTGAACCAGAAAACGGCAATACAGCTAGGAATCACAATTCCGGAAAGTGTCTTGTTGCGTATTGATACAGTTCTTGAATAATGAAGTGACGTGCAGGCGCGACTGTGGGGAGAATGCGATGCGGCGACGCGATTTCTTTCGTTTCCTTGGTGCGATAACACTCTCGACAACATTCCCCGTGGTTGGGAAAGCCGAACTGCCACTCGTGGTGTGGTTCAGCTTTTCTGACGAAGCCACCGCCAAACAATACTTTAAGGCGGTTGAGGATGGCTTGCGTAAACTGGGATTGATTGACGGAAAGACGATCCGTTTCAGGTCCTACTTCGCCGGATTTTCCAAACAGCGCATGAATGAGCTGGTTCCGCAGATCATTGAGCAAAATCCGGCGGCCTGCATTCTTCATGGTGCTGTGATCAAACCGATGGCTGCTGCGACCAAGACGATTCCGCTCGTGACGGGTTCCAGTGGCGATATGGTGGCGGGAAGACTCGTCGCGAGCCTTTCGCATCCGGGCGGCAACATTACCGGGATCCAGTTCATGGCGATCGACCTGGTTGCCAAGCGACTGGAGTTGTTAAAAGAGATTTACCCGTCCATTAAGCGAGTCGCTGTTATCGCTGATCCAGGTCACGCGGGTGAACTGAACGAGCGTGAGAAGACACTTTCCGTCGCGGCGACATTGGGGATTCAGGTCGATTACAAGCCGGTAACGAACCCGCAGGAGTTGCAGTCTGTGCTGGACGCTTTGTCGGATTCGGATGTCGAGGCCATTGTGGCGTTTCCGGATGCCATTACTTTCGGGCCGCGCAAGAAAATCGCGGATTTCGCGCTAAAACAGAAATTGCCCGCGGTTTCGGGTTGGGATGCCTACGCAGACTCCGGATTTCTGTTCGTATATGGTCCCAGCCTCACGGCGGCCTGGGACCGAATGGCCTACTTTGTCGATCGAATTCTCAAAGGCGCCCGGCCGGAAGACCTGCCTGCGGAATTGCCGAGTGTGATCGAATTGATCATCAATCTCAAAACCGCAAAGGCGCTTGGAATCGAAGTGCCGCAAAATATTGTGTTTCGCGCTAACAGGGTCATCGAATGAGATTGTTCATGTCACTTTGGTTGTGTGCGGCCTTTTTTTGCGCGACCGCGTTTCTGCCATCGCTTGCAACCGCGGAAGCCGATCGTTCCGTTCCGCACATTGGATACCTTGTTTTGTCCGCGTTGGGCGACTCGCCGTCTCCGGAACGGGCGGGGTTCCTGCAGGGGCTGAAAGAGCTTGGATATGAAGATGGAAAGAACATCATCATCGAATACCGTTCAGCCGCCGGTGATCCGTCGGTCATGCCGTTCCTGATTCATGATTTGGTTGATCTCAAGGTCAAGGCAGTCGTAACGGTGGGATCGCCGTCAATTCGGGCGGTCCGTGAGGTCAGTCAAACGATACCCGTGGTCATGATGGGTGGCGCCGACCCGGTTCGCTTGGGTTTTGTGAAGTCGCTGGCGCGGCCTGGTACGAATGTGACCGGCATGACGGCAATTCAGACCGAGTTGGGGCCCAAGCGATTGCAAATCTTGACCACGGCCTTTCCCAAAATTGCGCACATTGCTGTTGTAATCGACAAGACCAATCAAGGAATCCAGCCTGAAATGTCCGCCGTCGAAGCGGCCGCGAAAGAGCTGGGCATCCGGGTGTCGATCGTGGGATTGCCCGATGTCCAGGACGACCAATCCATCAGAAGACAACTGGATGCCGCGCATCCGGATGCCATCATGACAATCATTGACCCGCGCGTTTCGGCGTATCGTACCTTCCTTCCGCAATACGCTAACGAGCGCGGGATTCCGGCCATGTTCGACTGGGGCCCGTTCGTCGACGCCGGGGGTCTCATGTCGTATTCCCCTGACTTTAGCGACATGGCACGTCGTTCGGCGTTGTTTGTCGACAAAATCATCAATGGCGCTTTACCCGCAGACCTGCCTGTCGAACAGCCTACCCAGGTTCAGCTATTCGTGAACCTGAAAACGGCAAAAATGCTCAAGTTCCAGCTGCCCGGGGACGTTCTGCTACGCGCCGACAAAGTCGTCGAATAGCGCATCTACATTACGTGGCTCGGTGACGGCGGGCAGAAGTACAATTGAGCGAACGAATTNNGCCGTGCTGATTGGCGCGGTTGTCGTCATCGGAGGCACGAGCGACCTGTATTTCTCGTATCGCTCCACGCGCGAAGCAACGATCGCGTTGTACGGTGAGAAAGCCGCATCGGCCGCAATTCGCATCGAGCAATTCATCAATGAGATCGAGCAACACATGGGATGGACCAAAATGTTGCCGCGCGATGGAGACCCGGTCGCGCTGCGGCAGGTGGAATATATCAAGTTGTTGCGGCAGGCACCGGCAGTCACCGATGCGATCTGGATTGATGCAACAGGCCACGAACAGGTACGCATCTCGCGTCTCGCCATGGATCGACTGCGTTCAGGGACCGATTTCTCGATGACGCCCGCGTTCCAGAGCGCGAGCACAGGATCGGTTTACCGCGGTCCGGTGTATTTCAGGGAAGGAACGGAGCCGTACATGACCCTTGCCACGCCTTCGGGCAACGGCGTGATGTTGGTCGAGGTCAATCTGAAGTTTGTTTGGGACGTCGTCTCGCGAATCCGTGTCGGTGCAACGGGACACGCCTACGTCATCGATGCCAATGCCCAACTGATTGCTCATCCGGACATCAGTCGGGTTTTGCAGCACACTGATTTTTCCCTTTTACCTCAAGTCCGGAAGGCGCGCGCCGCAGTCGAAGGCGATGTCTTGTCCGTTCAGGACGTCGGCGAGGCGCGCGACTTCGCGGGTGTTTCGGTTCTGGCTGCGTATTCCAGAATCGAGTCATTAGGCTGGTTCGTTTTTGTGGAGCAGGATGCGCGCGAGGCCTACGCGGCACTGTATGCCGCAATGCTGCGAACCGGAGTATTGATCCTGTTCGCGTTGCTGCTGGCCTTGGTGGCAAGTGCCATTCTGGCCGGACGAATGGTGCGGCCGATTCAACAGCTGCGTGACGGGGCAGCACGCATCGGTGCCGGCTCTCTCGATGCCCGCATTGAAGTATCAACAGGCGATGAACTGGAAGAACTGGCAGGGGAATTCGACCAGATGGCGGCGCGCCTGCGCGAGTCCTATTCGGGCCTTGAAAACAAGGTCGCCGAACGCACCGAAGAGCTGATTGCCGCGAACCAGGCCAAGTCGCGGTTTCTTGCCGCGGCGAGTCACGATCTGCGCCAGCCGATGCATGCGCTTGGGCTATTCGTGACTCAACTTAAAGAACAAAGCCAAAAATCAGAAGCACTGCCGCTGATTCTGCGCGTGGAGA
>DKAR01000003.1 GCA_002450895.1 Proteobacteria bacterium UBA6921 | reverse complement strand
GCGATGTTGTCGTAGGTCCACTTTGCGGGCGGCACGCCATTCGCCATCGCGGCGTTTTCCGCGGGCAAACCGAACGCATCCCAACCCATCGGCTGCAACACGTTGCGCCCGTTCATGCGCATGAAGCGCGTCAGCACATCGCCGATCGTGTAATTGCGCACGTGACCCATGTGCAACTTGCCGGAGGGGTACGGGAACATCGACAGGCAGTAGTATTTTTCGCGCGATTTGTCCTCTTTCGCGGCGAAGCTGCGCTGGCTGTTCCAGTAGGTTTGCGCTTCGTTTTCGACCTGCTGAGGTTGGTATTGCTCGTCCATCCCGTGACTCGATTTCTTTGGCGTGAATTTGGACGGCTAGCATACCTTAAGTGCGGTCTGGCTGTTGAGTCAGGACAAGGCCAAAAATGGCTTCAGATACGCCTCTTTCCCACGTCGCGATCATTTTCTGATTTCCTACTGACGCGGCCATCGCCGGGCGGGAACGCCCTGCGACGATTTGCGGGTTTCCAAAAGAAAAAACCGGTCGCGCGACATACGCACGACCGGTTGTCTTACCAGAACGATCCAATCAGGGTTCGAGGTACACGTTGCCGAGCGCATTACCCAAGAAGCTGTTGGTTGTATCAACGTCGAGGTTATAGACCGCGTCGTGATGCAGCCAGATACCGTAGCTTGAACTCGAGTTGAACGTACTGTTGGTGATTGTCGCGCCCGACTTCGAGAGCTGACTGCCGTACAAGATCACACCGCCCGTTCCGCTGAGTCCGGATCCACCGGCATACTCCACCGTTACATAGTTGAGAATGTTATTGGCACTGTTGGAAAACGTGTACTGAATTCCCTGCCAGGCCCCCGGCGTTTGATTCTTCGACGAGAACACGATGGGGGCGGTGGCGCTTCCGATCGCCGTCAATGATCCCGCCGAATTGACGTAGATCCGGCTATTGTTTCGCATCAAGAGCGTATTCGGCGCTGCGATCGTGAGCTGCGAGTTATTCACGTTCACGGAATTGACGTCATACGGGACATTGATTGCCGGCCACGTTCCGCTCACCGTTACATTTCCCGTTTCGACTGCAACCGCGTCGACTGTGTTGCCGGAGTACGAGCTGGCACTGTCCAAGAGACGAACGACGTCAGGATAGGTTCTGCCGGCACCGGAGGTATTCAACGTGATCGAGTTGCTGGAAAAGCCGTCGACGATGGCACCCTCGGAGAAATCGAATCCGAAACTTCCGCTGTAGCGCAGCACGCTGTTGGTCAGCTTGAGGCGCTGTGGCGAGTTTATGGTGCCATACGTCACGACATTGCCGTTCCCGTTGCCACCGGAACCGCCGCCGTACTCGACAACAACGTGATCGAGCACATTGTTGATGCTGTTGGAAAACGTGTACTGGATTCCAGTCCAATATCCCGGCGTCGGCTGCGACGCGGTAAAGATCACCGGTTGTTCCGCTGTTCCCAGCGCGCCCAGCGAACCGCTCGTCGCCACATTCAACCTTCCATTTGCACCGAAGATGAATTTCGCGCCGGCTTGAATTGTCAGGGCGCCATTGATGGTGTGACTACCCATGGCGTACGGAACGTCCAGCGCATTCCAGGTCTGATCCGTATTCACCGCAGTTCCATTCACCACGCGCACCTGATCCTTGGCGTTACCCGAATACCGGGATTGAGCATCAAGCTTGCCGATCAAATTCGCCTGGGTGCTCACGGGTTCGCTACCATTGCGGATCATCGTATTGCCTTCGAACGCGTCGATGATCGCACCGTCGGAGAATTCAATTCCGTAGGCGGAACTGTCGGAAAGCACGGTGTGCTTGATTTTCAGGCGTTGCGGAGAATTGATCGTACCGTACGTCACGACGTTTGCGGTGCCGTTCTGCAACCCGCCTCCGAACTCCACGATCGCGTAGTCAATGCTGTTGTTTACGTTGTTCGAGAAGGTGAACTGGATGCCGTCCCAATATCCCGGCGTTTTTTGCACCCCGGTAAACAGAATCGGCTTGTCGGCGGTTCCATTCGCGGTCAACGCGCCGTCCGTTCGAACGTTGAAGCCAGTCCCACTCTGGAACAGCATCGTAACGCCGGGCAGTATCGTCAGTGTCGCGTTGTTCTGGATGTAGATCGTCTTCGTGACCAATGTGCACGTCGATATGGTCGTATCAACATTGATGTCGGCCGACAGCACATTCGTGCAAGGCGCATCGAAGATTGTCAGAGTTGCATTCGCAATCGGTCCGACGGATGCGTTGGTCGATGCGTCACTGAGTGACAACGCGATGGTCTCCCCGTTGTCGGCGACCGTATCGCCCTTGATCTGCACACGAAACGTCTTTGGAGCCAGGTCGTTCGCCGCCCAGGACAGCGTGCCGGTGGCGGTGATGAAGTCACCAGGCGCGGACGCAGTGCCGTTGCTCACGGCGTAGTTGACGCTAACCGCCTCGCTGCCGTCACCAATGCGATTGACGGTGATGAGCGCCGTCGAGTCGGATTCCGTGACACTGTATTGCGCGGACGAGAACTCAAGCTGCCGCGCGCCCGTGGCCGGTTGCTGATTGTTGACCGCGTTCGTTGTCGCACAGGCTTCGTTGCTTGCTGCGGACTCGTTCTTCGCCGCATCAAAAGCCTTGACGACGTAGCAGTACTGCGACGACGCGCTGAGGTACAGGTCGGTGAAGCTGACTGCGGTTACGCTGCCGATCTTCGTCGTCGCCGCACCCGACTGGCCACGATAGATGTTGTAGCCGGCGACATCCGCATCTGCCGGCGCGGTCCACGCCAGGGCGATCGTACCGCTGTCCAAAGCGGTGGCCTGCAGCTGTGTCGGTTGCGCGGGTGGTGTGCCGTCGTTCATGTCTGGCGTTGTCGCGCATGCACTGGTGGAGCGCGCGGAAACGTTACCCGCCGCATCGTACGCTTCGACTTCGTAACAGTACTCTGTGTTGGCAGTGAGACCGGTGTCGCTCAGGACCGGAAACGGAGTCTTCGTGCCGTTCACTTTGTCCTGGCGATAGACGTTGTAGCCCGCCACTGCGACATTATCGGTCGACGCATCCCACAGCACGATCAGCTCATTGGCACTGGCGGGAATGACGCGCACTCCGGTTGGAACCTCCGGCGCCAATCCGTCGTTCTGTGTCAGGTCGGTATTGAGATTGACGTCTTTGACGACGACGCTGTCGATCCCGGTCGATGGGTCATTCACGATGATTGTGACGATCTGCGTGATGATGACGACCGAGGCGTGATCCAGGAAGTTGTCAAAGCCGGTGCCGTTCGCTTCGAACACCGTGGAAAAGAAATCGATCGTGGTCGAGAGACCATATTGCTGCAGGACCAGCTCGAGCGACTTCTTCAGCGCCTCTTCGATGTCATCGATTTCCGCCTGCGTCGGCATCTGTGTTGCGGCCGTGCCGCTGTCGAACTCGCTATTGATATCGAGCCCTTTGCGCTTGTACCAGTTGCGCAAAACGAGATCGGTAAAAGGATGGATGTTCGCAACGCCCGCCCCTGAGGCATAGCTGTAAAAGGCCGTACCGTTTTCCAGCCGCGTGCGCAGCAGGAATGGCCCGGTGAGGTTCGTCGCATCGAGCGAGAACTTGCCGTTGCTCTTGGTCGTTGCGGATTTCTTTTCGCCTTTGCCGGACTTCAGCGAGACCGAGGCATTGGCAATTGGTGCTCCGATCGCGGCCGTGCCACTGATCTCCACGAAGCCTGTTCCGTCGATTCCGTCGTCGCTGCCGCCACCGCTACAGGCCGCCAGCAGTGTGGTTGTCACCGCGGCACAAAAGAGTGCCCTGACCCCATTCACCCATTTCATTGTTCATTCTCCTTGCGTGTCATTCCTGAAAAAATAAATGCCGACCCCCAAACGCCCTTTGGATTCCGTCGAATCCGGCGGCACGTTGGATTTCTTTTCTGCGAGCCAGCGGTTGAGCTCGAGCAACAGCTCGAGACATTTCTCATGGCTGAATGCGCGAAACTCGTCGATGACGGACTCGGGAATATCCGTGTACGTCACCTGACGTTGAAAACGCGCCTCAGTAGGCTTTGATTCGATGTTGTGGGAAACGGTGCTGAGCAGATCCACCATGTGTCGCGCCATGATGTCGATCTTCTCGGTGTCGCTTTTTTCCGGGACATACCCCCCCGTGGTTACTGCCACGGTGTGCTTGTCCACTTTGCGAACGGAGCCGACGCGAATTAGCTCATCGAGAATGGCGCGGGCGGAAATGTCACCGCTATATCGGGTCACCAATTCCTGGAAACTGTGGTCACCTTCGCGCAGCGCCAGCGGACGGGGTTTTCCGTTTTCGGTGAAATCGGGATCTTTCAGCCAACCGCCGATGACACGCCGTGCGCGATTCAACGGCGCCGTGGTGAGCGGCGGGGCCTCATCATCCGAACGCGAAAGACGGTCCACCTCTTTCCGGCTCAGACCGGTGATCACCGCGACTCGCGCAAAGGACTGGCGACGATTTGGAAGGGAGAAGAATTTACGCGCGGCGTCAACGTAGGCGCGCTTCGCCAACTCGGCAAACTCGCCATACGAGACATCGTATTTAAGGAGAATCTTCGCGAGCGGGCGCAGCATCCGAACCACCGCTTTTCCCAGCGCCGACTTCTTTGTTTCCTGTTCCGTGGACTCGAGCATGTGAGCGGTTTTGGCCGGTTATCTTAAGGTGAAGGGATTATTATCCCGTTTTTTATACTCGTCAACACAAAAAAGGGATTTTCATCCCTCGTTTTTAATGGTCGCGAGCGCCTGCAATTGGGAAATGAAGCCAAGTCGTTGAAATTATTACCGCGACGCAAAGACGGCGAGGCCATCCCGGGATCGGGATTCCTCGCTATCTTCGGGCTGCCGAGTATTTGAGCGTTGGCAATGCCCCCCGGCCGTATCTTACCGAGGCAGCGGTGGGGTTTGTTGGTTTAAGGCTGAGAGATAGGTTGGAACGTGCGCATCGCGGCACCGCCGCAAACCGCCGATCGCGGCGGCTCGAGGCGATCCCACGCGCGCTTCAGTGTCCTGATCAGAACCATGCGGAGTGACGACCGTTGCTGCGTTCGATGAGTGCCGCACCACCCATGAAACTGGCGTTCGGAATAAGGTCTCCATCGGTTACGCCGTGGGTCTTGGCGCACGGCGGACACACACCGATCGTGCCGCCCGCTTCGCGAAATGATTCGAGCAGCGACGTTATGGACGGGAAACTCTTCGGCTGCAGCTTGTCCGCCTCACCCTTCTTGGCGAGCTTTACCGCTTCAAGCGTGACCCACAGCAACACCTCTTCGCCCATCGCCAACGCACTGTTCGCCAACACCAGTGGCACCGCGACGCGGTCGGGATCGCCGTCAAAGTTCGTAACGGAAATGACATAGCCTTTCTTCGTGGTTTCGGTCGTCATGGTATTTCTCCTTTGTTATCTCAATCGTGGTTTGTCGTTGAACTGGATTTACTGCTTGATGGCAAGCAACGAGATGCTCTTCACGCCGTACGTGCGGGTTGCCCAGGTCGCGCCGTCGGAAATGAAGTGATACTCGGGGTTGTCGCGCGTTTCGATCACACGGAATCCGGCGCTTNNCGCACCGCCGATGCACGCCGCCCACAGTGTGGCGTCGCAGGAAATATTTTCCGGCAGCGCCTTTTCGGTCACGATGTCGGATATCGCGAGTTTTCCGCCTTTGCGCAGGACGCGATGCGCTTCGCGAAACACCGCGCCCTTGTCCGCGGCCAGGTTGATCACACCATTGCTGATCACGGCGTCGAATGAACGTTCGGCCAATCCGGTGTTGTCGATGTATGCCGATTTGTAGCGGACGTTCTTGAAACCCGCCGTGTCACGCAGCTGCGTGGCATGTTCCAGCTGCGCATCGGTCATGTCGATGCCGACCACGGCGCCTCGGTCGCCCACCTTGTTCGCGGCAACGAAGGAGTCCATTCCCGATCCGCTGCCCAGATCCACAACACGCTGTCCTTCGCTCAGATCGGCAAAACCGAAGTGATGTCCCACGCCGGCGAAGGACTGGATGGACTCTTGCGGAATTGCATCCAGATCGGTCGGCGCATAGCCAAGGCGCTCGGCCATTGCACGCCCCATTTCAAAATGAAAATCCGATTCCGGGTACAGTGCAACGGCGCGATACATCGCTTTGACGCGGCGCTCGAGATCGACGGTGTTGACTGCCAATGGAAGTTTCAGTGCTGCGGTCATGTTCTGGTCTCCTTCTGCTTGTGTGATTGTCGAATTTGTCTCTGCTACGGGTGCCAAGACGCACGACCCTCGCATCAGTTCCAAAAAACTTTTCGAAAGTTGGCGTGAAAAAGTCACACTCCTGTTCCACACTCCATTTATGTGCGCGGCAACTTCGCCTGCTGACATTCCGGGACCGATAAATACCCCGGGGCCGCCGCCTCCACCTTTGGGAACTATTTGGCATCTCGTGCGTCCTTGCGGGGATTGCCGGAAAATGAGCACTCATGTCTACGGACTCGGATCGCAAAAAATGGTTTGAAGGGGCCATCTCGGAGGTGCTGGACGACCTCTATGGCGCGGCGCTCCGGCTGTCCAAGAACGCGGCAGACGCGGAGGATCTCGTGGGAGAGACCGTCGCCAAGGCGTTTGGATGCCTCGACTCCCTGAAGGACCTTCAGTCCTTTCGGGGGTGGATCTTTCGAATTCTTTCGAACTGCTTCATTTCAGAGTGCCGGAAGCGAAAGACCCGCGCCGAGACGCCCCTGGACGGCGGAATCGAAGATGCGGACGAGGCCGAGTTCTGGCTGTTCGATCGGCTGCACCAGCCCTTCCTATTATGGTGGGGTAATCCCGAACAGCAGTTTCTCGACAATATGTTGCGGTCCGACCTGGTCAAGGCGGTGGATGAGCTGCCGGAAACGTTTCGAATCGTGCTGGTGTTGGCGGAGCTGGAAGGATTCGATTACCAGACCATTGCCGACATGCTGGAAGTACCGGTGGGCACTGTCAGGTCCCGCCTCTCCCGGGCCCGATCGATGTTGCAGAAATCCCTCTGGCAACACGCATCGGATCGAGGCATCGGAATTCAGGGTAGAAACGTGACCCAAGGGCAAGGTAAGGTATGAGCGAGAATCATCCTATAGATTGTGAAGAAGCCCTCAAGCGGCTGTTCGAATACATCGATCGCGAGCTTGACGGTCACAAGCACGAGGAGATGGACGATCACCTCTCCCGATGCCGTAGTTGCTATTCCCGTCTTGAGTTCGAAAAGAAGTTGCGGCAGCACCTCAAACAAGCAACGGATGAAAAAGCGCCCGACGCGCTGCACTCAAAGATCGCGAAGCTGATTCACAAGCTGTAGGCCGTCAACTTCACAGGGGAGAACACTGATGGTCGCGATTACCAGCCTGCAACGTGAGCATATTCTTGAGTCCGTTCGCATGATGTATACGGACGTGGCCGAAAATCCTGCGAAAGAATTTCACTTCCCGACCGGTCGTCCCGCGTGCGAATTCGTCGGTTACCCCAAGACACAGCTTGATGCGATACCGGCCACCGCCGCGGAGTCGTTTGCCGGCGTCGGGTATCCCTTCGCCGTCGACGCCATTCGCCAGGGCAATACCGTTCTCGATATCGGATCGGGAAGCGGAACGGATGTGCTCATTGCATCATTGCTGACCGGCGATTCCGGAAAATGCTATGCGCTCGACATGACCCATGCGATGCGCGAGAAGCTGAAAGCCAATGCAGCAAGAGCAGGACGACGCAATATCGAAGTCCTCGAGGGCGAAGCGGAAGCGATTCCGCTGCCGGATGCCAGCGTCGATGTCGTCACCAGCAACGGCGTGCTCAATCTGGTGCCCAACAAGAAAAATGCATTCGCGGAAATCTTTCGCGTGCTCAAACCCGGTGGCCGCGTCCAGCTTGCGGATATCGTCGTCAGCCAGGAAATCTCCGCCGAGTGCCGCTCGAACCCCAAGCTGTGGGCCGAGTGCATCGTCGGAGCGATGGAAAAAGAAGATTATCTCGGCCTGTTCCGCGACGTCGGCTTTCAGGACGTCGAAGCCATCCACTCCTTGGATTACTTCTCCGGCAGCATCAGCGAAGACACCCGCAAAGTCGCCGCATCATTAGGCGCGCACGCGATTGTGATGAAGGCGACCCGGCCGAAAACGTAGTCGTTCTAGCAGCACCCTTCCTTACGTTGCTCACGTGCTTCGCAATTGCGAAGCACGTCGGGGGCGCTCCGACGAATCCAAACCTTGGATTCTGTCTATGCATCTTTCCACACGTTTTCCAGATTAGTTCGAGGGGCTCTTAGATTAAGAAAGTGTTATGGACAGCGCTGCCGTCGATGCCCCTTACACTTCCAATTTAGTGTGGCGCCAAAATAAATTGTTAACACTGAATCCCCTTCGTATAATCCCCGCCGCGCCACTTTGTAGTCGCCGGATGATAAGACGTAGACAAACAGGACGGGCGCTTTTTGGGTCGATGTCGTAACACGTTTTTGGGGGTCATCTCATGTGTTCGTTTGCAACTCTTCGTCGCATCGCGGCGCGTATTTCTATTGCTCGCATTTTCGTAGTCCACGCCCTGCTTTCTTTTGCCTTCGCCGGGTATAGCGCAATCGCAACTGCCGCAGTCGAACAGGTTTGGCAATACACCATAAACACGATTTCCGGGGCCACGTTTACTAACTTGCCGGATGCCGAAAAGGCAATGCGCAATGTGAACTTCAAGACGAAGGATCTAATCCTGTCGTCTGAATCAATCACTGGCCCGACTGGGATTGTGACCAGAAAATATAGCGTCCCCCCTATGGAAGCCGAGGTCGGCGATTGGCTGTACGCCAATAGCTACAATCCGGCAGAGTGCCACGGCTCCGAAGGCGCTGCCGTCGCAGTAATGGAAGCTCACATGAAGGATACGACTCGCATCACCGGCGAGTCTCCGAAACCGTACTGCAGCTACAACTGGGTTGCCAACGGGTCTTGGACCACAAAGGGCTTTGGCGCGACAACGTTATGCAACATTGCGTCAGACACCGCTCAGACCGGACTGAAACCCTACAAAGGAGTGTACTCTACGCGCGCGTGGCGCTGGGTCGGCGATCCTCCGGAAAAAGAAGACTACTGCATGGACCAAGCCGAAGAAAGTATCGGCAATATTCAGCGCGTCCGCGTCTGGTCATGTAAAGAAAATACGTTCTCGCTAAAGTTTGTCGACGTGAACACCGGTTATATCTGCGTCAACGATAGCGTGGCGACCATCACTGCGACGCTAACCCAATATCCGACCTGCGGCGACGGCAATCCTTGCAACGCCGCCACCGGCAACAAGGTCCAACCGGAACTGGATTTGTCGGGGCCGCTGTCCTTCTCTAGGACTTTTCAGTCTATCGGACAGCTGGATACCAACTCGCAATTGGGAAGCGGGTGGTACCACTCGTACAGCGCTCACCTATTAATGGAATACGGTCGACCAACGGGCGCCATTCGCTCCACGGGATACTCCGAACCGCTATACCGACGTCCATACACAACCAACTACGTTGGCTACACGGGGTCAGGAATCCAAGTCGAACCCTCCGCCGACGGTTGGACGCTCTTTGAATCGAACGGATCGATCGAAAATTACGACATCAACGGCCGTCTGAAATCGATGGTCGATGCGGCGGGACTCGAAAGAACGTTCCGCTACAACGACGATGGTTTGATCGACATTGTCACCGGGCCATTTGGTGACAAGCTATTTTTGAATTACAGCCAATCGGTCAATGCATTTAAGCGTCTTACATTCAAGTTAACCAAGGTTACTTCCAGCAATGGTGACTTCGTAAACTTTCAGTACTTGGGAGAGAACCTCATTGCCGCGGTCCGGTCCAACCAATCCCCAAGAATCTATCATTACGAAAGCGCACGATTCCCAAACTACCTGACCGGCGTTACAGACGAAAACGGAGACCGGTTCAGTACGTTCTCGTATGACGATCTTGGTCGCGCCATCCTCAGCGAACACTCCGGCGGTTACGAACGAATTACGTTACAGTACAACGCCGATGGCACCTCAACGGTCACGGACGCCGGTGGACGCGAGAAGAAATACACCTATCTCGTCAACGGTCTGGGCATTCGCAAGGAAACCGGAATCACCATCGACGGCAAGACAACGGCGATTACCTACAATTATTCCGGCGGCAACCCGCAGCGTCGTGTCGCATCGCGCACCGATGGACTGGGCCACAAGACGTCCTTTACGTACGACATTCACCACATGCTCACGCGCGTGGAAGCGGACGGAACCACCCAGAAGCGCACGACGACATACCAGTACTTTTCCGAGTACAACAACCTCCCGACGCTGGTGAAGAGCCCGAGCGTTTATGGCACTAGCCAGCGCCAGACCGAAATTGCCTACACCGGCAATCTGCCGACGCAGATCACGCAACGCGGCTACACGCCCACCGGCACGGCGATTTCGCGCACGGTGACGATGCAGTACAACGCGCTGGGCCAGGTCACGCAAGTCGATGGACCGCGAACCGATGCCAACGACATCTCGACGTTCACCTATTACGCCAATGACCCGGTTGAGGGTGGCAAGCGCGGACAGCTGCAGTCCGTAACCAATGCGCTGGGTCAGACCACAACGTTCGATGACTACGATGCGGGCCACCGTTTGCTGCAATCGACCTCGCCGGACAACGTCGTGACGACGTATTCATACGACACGCGCGGTCGCGTGTTGAGCGTTGAAGTCGCTGCTCCGGGCGAACCGTCTCGCACCACGTCGTACCAGTACGACAACGTCGGCCAGGTCACGCGCGTCACGCTGCCGGACGGCAGCACGCTGAATTACGCGTACAACGCCGCCCACCTGCTGACGTCGATCACTGATGCGCTCGGCAATCACGTGGACTACGGCTACGACTCGCGCGGCAATCGAAACAGCGAGAAGACCTACGACACTACCGGTACGCTGGTGCGCAACATCGAGCTGGCCTACGACCTGCGCAATAACGTTTCGACCGTCAACACGGCCGGCAGCATCACCACGCGCGTGTTCGATGCGGTGAGTAACCTTGTCACGGAACCGACCCCAACAACGACGCGCCGACGCAGAACACCTATGACCCGCTGGACCGCCTGACCAAGACGATCAACAGCCTTGGCGGTTCGACGGACTACACTTACAACGTGCAAGACAAACTCACGCAAGTGAAAGCCCCGAACGGCGCGGCGACGCAGTACACGTATGACGACCTCGGCAACCTGCTGAAGGAAGTCAGCCCCGACCGCGGCACGACCACGTACAGCTACGACAGCGCGGGCAACCTGCTGAGCAAAACCGACGCGCGCGGCATCACGGTGAACTACAGCTACGACGCGCTGAATCGCATGACGAGCACCGACTACCCCGGCACGCTCGACGATGTGTACTACGCCTACGACACCTGCGCCCACGGCGTCGGCAAGCTGTGCCGCATTCAGGACGGCGCGGGCATCACCGACTACGCCTTTGACGCCTACGGCAACCTGGCGCGCGACACGCGCGCCGAACTCGGCCAGCAATACGTCACCGACTATCGCTACGACGCGAACGATCGCCTCGTCGGCCTTGTCTATCCCAGCGGCCGCGATGTGAACCTGGCGCGCGATGCGCTCGGTCGCATCACCGACGTCACCGCCACGCTCAACGGCGCAGCCGCGAATGTCGCGTCAGCCATCACTTACCGCGCCGACGGCCTGCTCACCGGCCTGACCTATGGCAACGGGCGCGTGGAATCGCGCGCGTACGATCTGCAAGGTCGCCTCACCCAGCAAACACTGAGCGCCCAAACGCGCAACTACGCGCACGACGCCAACGGCAACATCCTCAGCCGCAGCATCGATGCCGTGACACACAGCTACAGCTACGACGCGCTCGATCGCCTCACCGGCGACGACAGCACCACCTACAGCTACGACGCCAACGGCAACCGCCTGAACAAGGTCAGCGGCGGCAGCACCACCAGTGGCACGTACACGCCTTACAGCAACCGCCTCGCCGTACAGGGTGGCAACAGCATCAGCACCGATGCGGCGGGTAACATCGTTGGCGACAACCGCTACACCTTCACCATCAACAATGCCAACCGCATCGTCGCGGTGTATGACCAGGGCATTCTGGCGGCGACGTATGTGTATAACGCGTTAGGTCAACGCACCCGCAAGATCACCAGCACCCGTACGACGGTGTATCACTACGACCTCAACGGCCAGCTGCTGGCGGAAACCGAGGCCAACGGCGCACCGATCCGCGATTATCTGTGGAATGAACAGTCTCCGCTGGCGCAGATCGACTTCACGCCCACGAACGAAACGATCGCCTACCTGCACACCGACCACCTCGCCACGCCGCGCAGTGCGACGGATGAAACAGGAACGGAAATCTGGACCTGGGACAGCGACGCCTTCGGCAC
>DKAR01000088.1 GCA_002450895.1 Proteobacteria bacterium UBA6921 | reverse complement strand
TACACCGGATTCCCCAAACGACTCAACCAAATCACACCCGCCGTTGCGGCTCTGGCGATTGCGCCTGCCGGCGTGGCGTATGTGCTGGGGGGGCAACTGTATGCGATCAATCCCAACGGCACGGTCTCCGCCGGATTCCCGAAGGATCTGCCGGCTCCGGCGACTGGCGAATTCGGCATCAGTTACAACGAACCGACCAATCTCGTGGCCAGCGTGACGGGCAATCTCTACTACACCGGCATTGCCTTCGACCAACCGCAGAGCTTCGGTAACGACGATGTGTTTACCGAAAGTCTCAACGGCGATGGCAACCAGCGGTCGGGTTTCCCCGTGTTTTCGGGCACAGCGGAATACGACAGCTCGATCGGTGTGGCCGTGGACGCTTCGGGCAGCAATGTTTGGACGCTTTGGTACAAAGACGCGAACCCGATCGTTGCCTACGTAACGCGGACAAGTGCGAATTAAGTTCGAAGGTGATCGATTCACCGTCGCGACATATTTATGAATTGATATCCATCAAGACAAGTAACCGGCAGTGGAGGAGAAAATCACTATGCAGGAAATTCATGGATGTGCCCAAAGTAGTGTCAGACTCGGTGCAAAGCGCGGTTTGTCCGCCTCCTTGGGTGTCCGGCAGTTCGTCGCTGGCGCCATGCTGGTAGGCACGGCATGCAACGCGAATGCAGTGATGGTGTCGGTGACCGCCGATTTCACTCGTTTCACGATGGGCCAGTTCTGGTCCGGCGCGAATACAGTCAGCAACGGACTAACGGTCAACGGGGCGGTGATAGATGTTTGCGGCAGCGATCCCACATGCGCGATCGCGGAAACGAACCCGGGCAGCGTATCAGTTGCATTGAGCGGAAGCTCAGTGGACTTCGGCTATGCCAACACGCCTTGGCTTCCGTCGAATCAGTTTTCGTTTACCGGATATTCGTCAGACGTAAGCGGTACCGGGCCGCTAAACGACTTCGCGCTTGGATCATTCAGCTTTACCAATGGCGCCTTCTTTCCGTTGGCGTTCGTGGATTTTACGCTGACGACTCATTCCACCGATGCGCTATACGATAATCATGTTTACTCCGGATCGATTCGGCTGGATACCGTTTCATCGAGCACGATAGATCCGCTGGCTGAGGCGGACTACTTCACGCTATTGGATTCATCAGGTAGCCCGCGCAACGACCTGGGAAGTGTGCGTGTGTACGACTACAACCGCTGCCCGGTCGGAGATCCAGCCGCACCTTCGTGCAACACGGGAGGAGTCGATATATTTGGTTTCATCAATTCATTGCACTTGAGTAGCTTCGAAAACCCAACCGGCGGAGCCTTTCTCAACACCAGTATGGGACCCGTACTTGATCCCACGAACCCGACTCAGGTGTCGGAGCCTTCCACGCTGCTCCTGTTCGGCGGCGGCATCGGGTTGCTGGGATTGTCGGCACGGCGCGGCACGACGAGACGAAGTCGGCCAGTCGTCGAGCGAATCAGCGAGTCATTACCTTAGTGACGTTCAATCGGGAAAAGCGCTAACTGAAGCTCGCTGCAAATTAAGGGTAGGCACCGCCCAATGCACTTGATCGCGAGGGCTATGAGGATTGGCCCCGATTGTTCAGATTGCTGGAAAAGAGAAAACCGATGGGCCTCAAAGTGGTTCGCGAGTGACACCGCGTGATTCGGGCCGTTCGATGAATTGAATTCGATCGTTTCGAAGTGAACCACGGGGCACAGTAACGGATGCGATGGGGACGCGGTCTGCGAAACGGCATCTCTTGCGTGAACGATCTCACCGAATATCGTTTCCAATATCGGAGAACAAACGTCAACTGAGTTGTTGTATTGCAGTTCCTCGCCCTGTTTAATATTTGAAGCATAGAACCGATTCGTTCTTTGTGAAATTAACTTCAAACAGGTAACAGGGCGCCGCTTTGGGGTGGAGGTGGTCGGAGGTTCAAATCCTCTCGCCCCGACCAAATTTCTGAACTTAGCAACTTGTCGTCCGGATTGGATGCCAGCTGTCCGGCGCGTTATTTATTGGTATCCATTTACGGTTGTATTTTTTCGCGAACGTATAATCGTGCGCCGTAAACGCAAGTTCCAAAAATGACGCTTCGTTGTTTTGGCGCTTTTTGTAGATTGCGCTGCCTGAAACGTTAATTGCTACCTTTGCGCCGATAAATCAAATTGCCGTCCTGTTGGAAGACCAGGTCCCACTGTTGACTATGCTCCAGATACTCCGGCAGGGGGTATTTTTCACCCGTGAATCGGTTTGCGGACGGAATCGCGACAACATCGAAGTGCTCTTCTTCAAACAGACGAAGACCGGGGGGAGTGGCCCAGAGCATATTGGTGTAACGCGCGTATATTTCCCGGTCGAGTACGCGTCCATCAATATAGATGTGGGCGGCATCTTTTAGATGCCACAGGAAGTACCCACCCCATTGCATATGATTTAAGATTTTTCCGGGTGTTTTGCCGAGAGAGGTCATGGCATCCACTGGAAACATGTTCTTATCAACGCCGCTGGCGAATGCCCATCGATTCGAGACTCCAAATACCAGTGCCACAAGTGCCGTAGCGCCAACGACAGTATTTAAGGTGTTCTCCAGCCGTGTGCTCAGAGATCGACGAAAAAGAGAACTCAACCCGGCCGCGATATAGGGGCCGGCAATAAACGAGACGAACGCAAAATATCTTTAGTAAAAGGCACCGGCGAGCAGGAGAAAAGCAAGCACGGCGAGCTCCGCCTTGAAGCGTTTGAACAGCCCAAAGCACGACACCACACCGGCAGAAAAAATCAGAACAATCCAGAGTTGTGGCAGGTAGTAGCCAAATTCGTGTAAACGAAATGAGCTCATGTACTCTGACGTTGCATTTTGTAGATCGGTCCCTTCGAAATTGAACAGGTATTCGTAGGTAGTGAGTCCGTTCGCATTTAACAGGCTTGCCGCGACAAAACTCACTGTGACCGCGCACAGGCCGTAGTTGCGAAATGTCAGAGCAGGCCGTGGGGTCGAGGAATCGCCGGGGTTCTGCGTCTTAAGTGATTCGCGAAATAGCCCAACGAGTTTTGGCATCGCGTCTATCGAGCAATACAAAGCCAGCGTCGCAACGACGATCAGAAATCCGGCGTGTATGTTCGCCCAGAGCACGCCAATAATCGGAATGGGAAGCAAAATCCAACGACGTCCAGTCCGCACGAAACTATCGACAGATGTAAAAACGAGAGCGGCGAAAAGGTAGGAAAACAGTTGCGGTCGATCACTCGTATAACCCAACGCCAGCAGCGCTGTAGGTATCAGAACGAACCAAGTCGCTGGCGTCGAGGCGCCGGCCCATCGTGCCCTCACAAACATCAGGTACAGGCTCAAAGTCAGAATTGAAGCGCGCAGGAAAATCACTCCCGCATCACCGCCGTACTCTTCAGCGAAATAGAGCAGAACCTGGCCGCCCCATTGGCCTCTCAAAACGGTGTCATTTCTTACACGATCAGCGGTTGAATAGACATCGAACGGGTCGGTGCTGGGAATCTCGTGGTTCTTGACGATCCACTGCCCGGACGCGAAATGCCACCACGTATCAGAATCCCAAATCGGTTTAAAGGTAAATCCAAAGAATGCAATCAGGAACGCAAGGATTGCGAACTTTGATATTCGAGGATCTATGGTGGTACTTGGATTCATGAAATGGCTATCAACCGTGCAACTTCAATCTTCGATAGCCAACGTTAATTCCGCCATTTGAGACGCACCATTGTCGTTTCTTTGGTTTTTCATTTTCCGCGTTAACCTTTTGGGCCCCCACCGCAAATGAGCAGCATATCTTACCTTCTCCCCGGACATCCCGCGCGGAGGGATGGCGTGAGTCGGGCGAAAAACGGGGACCAGAAATGATTTTTTCCGAACATTACTGCGGTTCATTCGCGCTCGTCCCTAAGGGTCAAAGGGTAGGGAACGGCCGTGCTCGACAGCGGTTCCCTATTTAGCGTCCTCAGGTACCACCGCGAGTTCTGCCAGCAGTGCCGATTCGAGTGGCGCTCGATTCGAAGGCCGCGGCGGATGGCGCCGAGGCAAATCAACAAGATGTCGCCCCAAGAACAGGCCAGGAACTCGCTTGTGATCCCGTCTTGGGAAATCGGGTGCCAAATAATTTCAGAGATGCGCTAAACAAAAATCAGTTTCGCTGGATACCTTAGCAACAGCTTTATTGAAACTCGAAAAAATGGCATCGGGATCGCCGCGCGGCTCCAACAACAAATAGCGCGGTGTTGTTAGGGAAATATTCTAGGAGATGGGGGCAGCATGGTTGCAGTCGTTAATGGTCAGGGTCTTGGGCTTTTCAATTCCTCTTTAAACCTCCTCGGCAATTTTGGACCCCAGGGCAACAGTCAGCTCGGCCGCTCCGGAGAGCAGGTGCTCGTCAATTCGAGTACCAGTTACTTGGTGATCCGAGACCAAGATGAATGCCTCGCTGAGCTAACCCGTCTTGGTCGGACACTTTTGAAGGTAGACAATGTCGGAGGAGGTGCAAGATGGGAAAGGCAAATTTCTCTGTTCGCAAGGGGGTTGCGAGTCGCACGTCGTTTCGGCCGGTTAGTTGACCGGCCCGAGAAACGTCCAATCCGGAGCGCGAACGAGAAGCGCTTACTTGCACGCGTCAGTCCCAATGCCTAGGATCACGGCATGGGTCACGAGTCAAAATGGATGAAGAGACTTGTTACGCTGTGCGTATTTGTCCTGCTGCTTTCTGCCTGCGCACTGGATTGCGGCGGTGACAACAAGAAGCGGACGGGAATGGATCAGTGGCAGGAACGCCAGGATCAATGGCAGGGGAACGCCATTCGGAATTACCTGCTGATCTACACGCAATCGTGTTTTTGCGAACCGCAGACCAATGAGGTCACGGTGTCTAATGGCGCCATTGCCAGGGTGATCGTCAAGGATTTCCAAGGCAACGTTATCCGTGAAGCGGCGGATACGGAGTTTTCACAGTACCGCACCATCGATGGCTTTTTTGCCTTGCTGCGAGACATTGACAAGACCGCCGACGAACTCAGCGTCATCTACGACGCCGCACTGGGTTATCCCAAGCAGATTGACGTTGATCCCTACGCCACACGTTGCGACTGTCGCGGCCAGTGCAGTGGTGTTGTGGACGATGAGTATGGATATCGCCTTTCCGTCATGCCCACCAGCTAGTACGCCGCAGGCCTTGTTACAAAACCCAAAATTTGAACTAACGGCACGTGGACATGAAACGGGCCGCGGGTCCGTTGCAGGGGTTGGACTGGAATACAGAGTTCTCTGGCGCTGAACTCGCTTCGGCGGGCTTCGGATTTTGTTTGGAAGGGTCACCGGATCTGGAACTGGCGACGTTCGCCGCGGGCGCTTCCGCGCTGCGTTGGCGTGCGCCGGGATCCCGTGTGGGGTCTTTGTTGATTTGCGAGAGGTCTTTTCTGGCCTGGAGTGCGCGATCGGCTTCCAGTTTTGCATTTTCCGTTGCTCTTAACGTTGCCTTCTCCTGCGCGAGGATTTCCTGTTGCCGTTTTGCATCTTCAGCCTCTTTGCGCGCCTGATCGGCAGCTTCCCGCTCGGCTTCAAGTTGCTTTTGCAACAGTGCTGCGCGTTGCTCGGCTTCCGCTCGGGCCGCGTCCAGCATCTGTTGCTGTTTTAGCAGGATCTCCGTCGTTGACCGGGCCGCGGCGTCGTTCGGCGTCGATCCCGGCGATTTGGCATTTTGCGCGGGAGGTTTGCCCGTGGTCGAGGCATACGGATTCGCCTTGGATTTCATCTCCCGCAGCAAATTAAGACGGATGCCGGCTTTCTCGTAGCCGAGTGCGGCGGCAGTTCGGTACCAATGGAGCGCTCTGGGGTAGTCGAGCGGTGTTCCGAAGCCTTCCTCGTACATGCCGGCGAGCGCGTACATGGCCTCCGGCGAGCCGTCCTGGGCGAGTCTCAGTTGGGATTCAAACAACTGAATCGCAATTTTTGCCTCTGCGTTGGGCAAATCAAGTTCGCCCGACCAGCCCGTGGAGCTGAGGCCGAGTGCGAGAAAAAACAGAATGACACGAGCCATCTGTGCTCTTCACCCATGATGATGTCACCTCACACGTACCGATTTTTTTTGCCGCTGGCGGCTTTGAAGTGCGTGCGGGTGAGTTTCCCCGAAATCTGGTCGAACGATGTGGGCGTTATTGTTGTGTCGTCATGGCCCAACAGCGCGTTTCTTCACCTGCTAAAAGCTCTAGAAAATTGCGTCTAGAGAAACTGTGTAGACTTTACCGCTTTCAACCGGTTCAGAAAAGAGCCCGTGGTTTCCGTTTTTGGGATCGACGCGCATCCATTCAAATTTGATGTCGGCGCCGCTGCCCAGCTCGTAGCGCAATCCAATGGCGGTCGATCGTTCCTGGAGCTGCAGTGGGGATCGCTGACCGGAGGGATCAAGCCGGGAGTGGGTGACCGTGGGCAAGAAGGCCCCCATCCGATATCCGAGGGTTTCGTAGTGGGCGCGTTGGTCGGGAAATGCTCCGGCCATTTCGGGCGCGGTATTCCTCTTAATGTACTCGGAATAGGCAACGACGTTGTGCCACTCCATGGAAAACCCGGCGCCACCAAAACTGCCCCAAACGTCATTGAGCCCGAAATCCGGAGCGTCGACCTTGGTTGAGAAGTAGCCGGTGCGCAGCCTGAATATCTTGTTTTGCAGGGTGACGTTCCAGCCCTTGGTCTGATTGGTGTCGAACGTGACCTGGGTGCCTTTTTCGAACGGATAACCCATGACGTCGATGGTTCGCGCGGGAATGAATGTTTTGTGGGTTCCATCGCCGTAAAACGCCTGCATCGTCAACTTCGTATCGGAGACCACCGGGACGGTGAAGAACAGATCGACGCCCGAGAGGGAAATCAGCGGGTTGGTGCTGTAGACGTCCTGGGGAGGGCGAACCCATGGATAGGCATAGCCGATATCCGCGAAATCAGACACCAGGAACTGCGAAATCTTGTACTTGCCGACGTGCGCGTCGAAATACGCGGACGGTTTGTAATCGACATACGCCCAATCGACCCCAACGTGATACTGGTCGACCCCACCCCGCGCAACAAGTTGGGCGGTCGCATTCAACTCGGGATTCACCGGCGCGGCGATTTGAATGCCGACGCGGTTGTCTCTTGTGTTTGCCTGCGGATGCTCTTTGGCCGTCCCGTTGTTGTACGTTGCATCTTCGCTGTTTTTCTCCGACGTCAACGACGTTGTCAGGAAACCATTGATGGTGACAGCGTCTGTTGCAAAAGCCATTGAGACGGGTGCCAAAACTTGAACGACTGCAGCAAGCGCAACAAGCGCTGAGTGACGCATGACGGATCCCCCCCAAGATTGTTCTATTTAGATTTCGAGACTGGTCAAAGCGGGCGGGATTGTAGACCTGACGTCTTAAACGGCAGTTATGAACAACAGAACGTTCCGTTGTGTTGTAACTGTGCCTTGGCAAAAAACGAATCTGACTTGGCAAAAGTTTTTTGGATTTGTGAATCAATTTATTTTCGTGCGTCTGTTTTGCAGTGTGATTATTCGAGGTAGCAAGTGGCGATTGAAAAATTATCGCCCGCCATTAACCCCTTTTCCGCGCCGCTGCGTTTATCTCCTTATCCAACCGAGGAGATCAGCTATGAATCTGTTCAAAATCATGCCACTTACGGCCCTAGTGGCCACCGCCCTGGGAACCGCCGCGCAGGCCGCAGAGATCCGCAGCACCCTGGCGGACCAGCGCAACGTGGCGGTCACCATCTATAACGAATCGCTGGCTCTTATTAAGGAGCAGCGGGCGGTGCGCCTGCCGTCGGGTACGGTGGATCTGGCCCTGCGCGATGTGAGTGGGCAGATTCGTCCTGCGACAGCGTCGATGCGCAGTCTGTCGGCGGGTTTTGATTTCGCTGTGATCGAACAGAACTTCGATTTCGATTTGCTGACGCCGATGGCGTTGCTGGAAAAGTACGTCGGTCGCACAGTCGGCATCGTGCGCACACATCCGACCACCGGGTCAGAGACGGTCGAAAGGGCTGAGGTGCTCTCTGCCGCGGACGGCGTGGTACTGAAGATGGGGGACCGCATCGAGACCGGCATTCCCGGGCGCATCGTATACGACTCGGTACCCGAGAATCTGCGCGATCGTCCGACGCTCGTGACCACGTTGGATAACTCACGTGCCGGCGAACAAAACATCGAACTGTCGTATCTCACCAGTGGGCTCAGTTGGTCCGCCGACTATGTTGCAGAACTCGATGCAAAAGACGAACACGTGGGTCTGCATGGCTGGGTCACGCTGACCAACCAGTCGGGGACGACGTACCAAAACGCCAAGCTGCAATTGGTGGCCGGCGATGTACATCATGTGAGAAACGATCTCGGAATGATCGCCGCGGAAGCGCCAATGGCGCTCGCAGAGCGTTCGGCGAAGCGAAAGATGGAGGACATGGCGGAAGAATCCTTTGCTGACTACCACCTGTACACTTTGCCGCGTCCCACGACAATCAAGAATGCGCAGACCAAGCAAGTGTGCATGCTCGGCGCCGAGCAGGTGACCGTGCGCAAGGAATTGGTATTGAACGGCTACGACTACTTCTATCGATCGTCCGTGCCGCGATGGAGCGGGCAGTACAAGGTCGCCTCGATGTTGAAATTCGAGAACAGGGAGAAAGACGGGTTGGGCAAGCCGCTGCCCAAGGGTACCGTGCGCGTGTATAAGCGCGACTCGGAAGGGCGCGCGCAGTTCGTCGGCGAAGATGCGATTGACCATACGCCCAAGAACGAGAAGATCGAATTGCATCTGGGGGATGCTTTTGATGTGACCGCGGAGCGCAAGCAGACCGAATGGCGCAAGGCCGACGCGGTGGGCAAGTATTCGTGGGCGGCGGAGAGTTCATATCAAATCATCGTCAAGAACGCGAAAACGGAGCCGGTCACGGTCACCGTGCGCGAACCGATTCCCGGCGACTGGCAGATCCTGCGCGAATCCATTCCGCACGCGCAGAGCGATGCGCACACCGCGGAATGGAAGGTGGTGATTCCGGCCGAGGGATCAACGACGCTGACGTATCGTGCGCTCGTCCGCTTCTAGTATTGGAGCAGTGCGATGCCGGGCAGAATTTCATCCGGCGTCGCATCGGCCCGCTCTGCGCGCTACACTGCCGGGCATGGACGCCCTGTCTGATGAAGAACTGATGTGTCGCTACCGGGATGGCGATACGTCGGCCTTCGCCACGCTGTTCGCGCGGCACAAGCCGGGAGTCCTCAGCTACTTGCGTCGCCAATGTCGTAACGCGGCGATCGCCGAGGAACTCTACCAGGACGTGTGGACCACACTGATCAATGCGCGCGAGCGATACACGGCGAGCGCGAAGTTCATCACCTACCTTTATACGATTGCGCGTTCGCGATTGATCGATCATGTGCGTCGGCAACGTGGCTTTGTCGTGGTGGCGGGTGATTCGAACAGTGATGAAACAGGTGACGCAATCGTTGAAGCGCCTGACACGCGCGCGCCGGATCCGGTCGCCGCGTTGCACGCCGAACGGTGTGTCGAGCAGCTACGGGTGGAACTGGATCACCTTCCGGACGAACAACGCGAGGCGTTCGTGTTGCACGAAGAAGGTGTAAACCTGGAAGGAATTTCCGACGTCACGCAGACGCCACTTGAAACAGTAAAGAGCCGCATTCGCTACGCGCTCGCCAAACTGCGCAAGAAACTGGAAGACTGCCTATGACTGGTCACGAAAAAGACGACGACGAACCATTGCGCGATCCCGCGCTGTCGGCGCTGTATCAAAAGTCCCGGCAGGTGAGCGCGTCGCCTGAAACTGACGCGAAGATTCTCGCGCATGCCGCGTCGGCGGCGGCCAGTGCTGCGATGCGAAAGGCGCAGCGGCAAAAACCGTGGGGCCAGATCGCTGCGGCCGCGGCCATCTTGCTGGTCGTCGGCAGTGTGGGCACCTGGATGATCGAGCGCGAAGATGTGCCGGTAACGTCTCTAGCGAGATCCGAGCGCGTGGAATTGGAAGCGCCGGCCCAGAAACGCGAAAACATTGCGTTGAATGATCAGCCCACCCCAGAAGCATTCCAGGCGACGGCGCCTGCGGCGCCGCTGGAAAAAGCCCGAAAGAGTGACTCGGCCAGTACGTCAATGGCGGCGGGCGCCTTGCCCGAAATTGCCGAAAAAAAACAACTCGCGGATCGTGCGCAAGCGGAGTCGGATGCGGCCGCCGTCGCGCGCAGTCCCGTCGCTGCCAGTGAGCCAGCGCCGAGTGCCATCGCGCTCGCGGCGCCCAAGGAAGAACGTCTGAAATCCGAGCCAGCACGCAAGGCCAAGGCCGCCGCACCGGCTGCGGTTGCGGAGTCCACCGGAATCGGCGCGTTGAAATCCGCTGAAACCGCCGCGCGAATGGATGAACTGGCGCAATCGCCCGTTGAACAAATCAAACAAATGCCAGTCCACGCATACGACGCGACACTGCCCAGCCTCGCACTGGAGGCATGGCTGCAGAGCATTGTCCCGTCGGGAATGACGATCGCGTGGACCGCCGTGCCCGTTCGCTGCCACGGTGCTGAGGCCGGTGCGATGGCGGCGCAGTGTATTGAGGTCGCAATTGTTCGCGAAACGGAGCGCGTCGCGCTGCTGCATTTCGAAAGTCCGGGTTCACCCAGCCAAGCAGCAAGCGAAAAGAAAACACTGGTGTATGGCGAAGCGAGCGAGGGTGGCGGGATGAAGCCCATTCGCACGCTTTCCGAGCTGCCAGCGCGGCTTCGATAGCGCACTTCTGACAGTCGGGCGCGATACAATGCGTGGCGGGTACCGTTGTCTTGCGGAATCAGGTTTGGTGTAACTTCTTTTCAATCGTCACGCGGTGGTTCTGGATTTTTCGTGGTTTCGCGCACACAAGAGCTTTTGAACGCCACTGAGAAAGTCATGCTGCGCGATCGGTATCGACTGCGCCGTCGCTTGCGCGAATTGTCCGAGCGTGCAAAACGTGGCGGAAAGATTGAGGAGGAATTGGCGCGGATCGAGGTGCAGGTCCAGAAGTCGGCGATGGAATGGAGCCGGCGCGCAGAAATCCTTCCGCGCCCGGAGTTCATCGATGACCTGCCGATCAGCCAAAAGCGCGCCGAGATTGCGCAGGCGATTCAGAATCATCAGGTCGTCGTGGTGTGCGGTGAAACCGGTTCGGGAAAGACCACGCAGCTGCCGAAAATCTGCCTCGAGTTGGGTCGGGGCGTCAGCGGGTTGATTGGTCACACACAACCTCGGCGTATCGCGGCGCGCACGTTGGCGACGCGCATCGCACAAGAGTTGAACAGTGAGCCGGGGCGTTATGTCGGCTACAAGGTGCGCTTCAACGACCACACTGGGCCGGACACGTTCGTGAAAGTAATGACCGACGGCATCCTGCTCGCGGAAACCCAGGCCGACCGTTTTCTGAATCACTACGACACGCTGATCATCGACGAGGCGCACGAGCGCAGCCTCAATATCGATTTCCTGCTTGGCTATTTGCGCAACCTGTTGCCAAAGCGACATGATCTCAAATTGATCGTCACGTCGGCGACGATTGATCCGCAGCGCTTTGCGACGCACTTCGGCAATGCGCCCATCATCGAGGTGTCTGGACGCACGTATCCGGTTGAAGTTCGTTACCATCCTCGAACCGAATTGAGTGAGGACGACGATGAAGCAGAGGATGAGCTTCATGCCCTGATGCGATCCGTCGACGAGGTCGCGACCGAAGGTGGTGGAGACATCCTGGTGTTTCTGAGCGGCGAGCGCGAGATTCGCGAAGCGGCCGAGGCGCTGCGCAAACATCACCCAGAGGATACCGAGATCCTTCCGCTGTATTCGCGTTTGAGTGTGCAAGAGCAGCAACGTGTATTTGTTCCTCATCCGGGCCGCCGTATCGTGCTGGCGACCAACGTGGCGGAAACGTCGCTCACTGTTCCTGGGATTCGCTACGTCATCGACACCGGTGTGGCACGCATCAGTCGTTACAGTCATCGCACCAAGATACAGCGCTTGCCGGTGGAACCGGTGTCGCAGGCCAGCGCAGATCAGCGCAAGGGCCGCTGCGGTCGCGTCGGGCCGGGGGTATGTATCCGCCTGTACTCCGAGGACGACTATCTCGGGCGGCCGCGCTTTACCGATCCGGAAATTCTGCGTACCAATCTCGCGAACGTCATCCTGCAGATGAAGGCGATGCGCCTCGGCGACATCGATGAGTTTCCGTTTGTGGATCCACCGGACGGTCGATTGATTCGCGATGGCGTGCGTCTGTTGGAAGAGCTTCAAGCGCTCGACGACGCCGGTAACTTGAGCGCAGTTGGAAAGCAGCTGGCGCGATTTCCGGTCGATCCTCGATTGGGGCGCATGCTGATTGCCGCGCACAAGTGGGGCTGTCTGCGAGAAATGATGGTCATCGTCAGCGGGTTAAGCGTGCAGGATCCGCGCGAGCGACCGCATGACAAACAGCAGCAGGCGGATGGGTCGCACCACGAGTTCCAAGACGAGAAATCTGATTTCATGTCGCTGCTGAAGTTGTGGACGTTCTTCGATTCGCAACACGCGCATCTGTCGCGCCACAAGCTGCGCCAGCTGTGCCGCAAGCGCTACCTCTCCTACACACGCATGCTGGAGTGGCGTGATATTCATTCACAACTGGTCACGCTATGCCACGAGATGGAGTTGCGTGAAAACGTTGTTGAGGCTCAGTACTACGATTTGCATCAGGCCCTTTTAACCGGCCTGCTGGGCAATCTCGGAATGCGCGGCGAAGAACGTGAATACATGGGCGCACGCGACAACCGGTTCCATATCTTTCCGGGCTCGGCGTTGTTCAAGAAGGGTCCGAAATGGATCATGGCGGCGCAGTTGATCGAGACTTCTCGCGTCTACGCGCACTTCGTCGCTGCGATCGAACCGCAATGGGTCGAACACGCGGCACAACACCTGATCAAGCGCAGCTATTTCGAGCCACACTGGGAAAAAGCGCGCGGAGAGGCGGCGGTCTACGAGCGTGTGACCTTGTATGGCCTGCCGGTCGTCGCAAAACGGAAGGTGAACTATGGCCGGGTGAATGCCCGCGACGCGCGGGACATTTTCATCCGCCACGCGCTGGTGCAGGGTGATTACGATTCGCGCGCTGCGTTCTTCCATCACAATCGCGGATTGATGGAGGAAGTCCAGGACCTCGAACACAAATCACGCCGTCAGGACATTCTGATCGACGAGCCCACGCTTCACGCGTTTTACGACGAACGAATCCCGGCGGACATTCATAATGCCAAACGCTTCGAAGCGTGGGTGCGCGAGCAGGAAAAGAAGGATCCACACTTCCTGTTCCTGACCAAAGAGGCGCTGATGCGGCACGACGCCACGGGTGTGAGCGTCGAACAGTTTCCCAATACATTGGAGGTGGATGGCGCGCGTTTGGCGCTTCATTACCGGTTTGAACCGGGACATGTTGAAGACGGGGTGTCTATAAATGTTCCGGCCGTGATGATTCATCAGGTGGACCGGGATCGGCTCGATTGGCTCGTGCCGGGCTTGTTGCGCGACAAAGTTATCGAACTCTTTCGCTCATTGCCAAAGAACCTCCGTCGAAATTTTGTTCCAGTGCCGCAGTATGCGGATGCCGTACTGAATCGTTTGCAGTGGGGGAAGGGTGTATTGCGGGATCAGATCGCGGCAGAGCTGCGGCAGATGTCCGGGGTCACCCTCCCACCTGACGCGTGGAATGATGCCGCGTTACCTGCACACCTGCGAATGAACGTCCGTATCACCGACGAAAGCGGTCACTGCATCGCGGAAGGGCGGGACTTGCGCGAAGTCTGGGCAAAGGTGGAATCTCAAGGTCAAATTGAAAGCTCTTCGGCAAACGCATTTGAACGCGATGGAATTGCGCAGTGGGATTTTGACGAACTGCCTGAGGTCATTGAGCTGGTGCAGCAAGGGGTTCGCGTCAAACGCTACCCGGCCCTCGTGGATTGCGATAAATCGGTTGCACTTCGCCTTGCTGAAACGCCAGAGCGCGCGTTGACGTCGTCGCGCGCGGGTGTCCGGCGTTTGCTCCTGCTTCATACCGCACAAACCGTGAAATACCTGCGCAAGAACCTGCCCGGCCTGCAAAACAGCTGTGTTCGTCTCGCCACCATCGTGAGCTGCGAATCACTTCGCGAGCAGATTATTGCAAAGGCTTATGATCACGCCTTTCAGTTGTCGCACGACGTGCCTCGCACGCGAGGAGAATTTGATCGCTTATTGTCCGCGCACGGCGGCGAAATCATTGAACAGGCGAATACACTTAGCCAGACGATCACGGAGATAGCGGAGAATTATCATGCGTTGCGCGTCGAACTCGAGCGTGCGCGACGACCGTTCATGGCGCCCGTGGTCGGCGACGTGCAGCAACAAATTCATTTTCTGCTCCCGGATGACTTTGTACTCGCGACGCCATCGGAGTGGATAGACCAGATTCCGCGCTACCTGAAGGCGGCGCGACTTCGAATTGAAAAACTGGCAACGGGCCTGGCGCGTGACGAGCAGGTCAGTAAAGAGATCGCGCCGCTTTGGAAAAATTTCGCCGGAGTTAGTCAACGATTGCGCGACGAAAATGGCGTCGACCCGAAGCTGATTGAGTATCGGTGGCTGTTGGAGGAGTTGCGTGTCTCTCTGTACGCGCAAGAACTGAAAACACGAGTTTCTGTTTCTACAAAGAAACTCGATCGAGTATGGGCGGATTGCCAGTCACGTATCAAAAGCGAAAGTACGGGACGTACGTAGCGCCTCGATGGCAATTGACGGGGTCGTAGCGGACGGCCAGGGGTCGCCGCTGGGGAGAACACGCCTTCCAAGCTACACTAGTTTAGTAATAACGCCGACAGCCGAATATGTGTGCGACCGTGCCAAAATGTGCCGTATCGGAGACTACCTTCGATAGGGTCAAGAAAGGTCATTCTGCCGGGGTTTTTCGAATGGGTCTGAATTTGGGAAGTCTCAAGTACAGTGCCTGACTCCGGAGCGCGCCTGCTTCCGGGAAAATGAATCATCTAAGATTGAGGTTATGTCGAAAGAGTCCGTGACAAAGCTGTCGATAGTGGTTCCGGCCTACAACGAGCAGGAAGTTCTTCCTGAGTTTCGCCGTCGTGTCGCAAAGGTGCTTGACGGAATCGACGGACCTTGCGAGATCGTGTTCGTGAACGATGGAAGTAAAGACAATACGATTAATGTAATGCACCAGCTTCGCGAATTAGATCCGCGAATCTCAATCATCGATCTTAGTCGGAATTTCGGAAAGGAAATTGCCTTGACGGCAGGTTTAGATTTCGCGCGCGGGGAAGCGGTCGTGGTCATCGACGCCGATCTTCAGGATCCGCCAGAATTGATTCCCGAAATGATTAAGTATTGGAAAGAGGGCGCGGATGTCGTTTATGCGCGACGTTCGGTACGCGAAGGAGAAACGTGGTTTAAGAAAACGACGGCGAAGATGTTTTACCGACTGTTGAAAAAAGTCAGTCGTGTCGATGTGCCTGAGGACACCGGTGATTTCCGCTTGCTCAGTCGACGCGCATTGGAGGCGCTAAAGCAGCTTCGGGAACGCCATCGCTATATGAAAGGACTGTTTGCATGGATTGGTTTTCCGGCAAAGGCGATTTATTACAAGCGTGATCCTCGATTCGCCGGCGTTACAAAATGGAATTACTTCAAGCTGTGGGGGCTTGCTTTAGAAGGGTTTACGTCATTCACGACTGCACCATTGAAAGTTGCAACTTATGTGGGCGCGTTTGTCGCAATGGCGGCGTTCCTGTTCGCCTTGTTCATCATCTACAAGACCATCTTTTACGGTGACCCGGTTGCCGGTTATCCATCACTGATGGTTGTCGTACTCTTTATCGGCGGGATACAGCTCGTCGCGTTGGGCGTTATTGGCGAGTATCTGGGGAGAATGTTTATGGAAACCAAACTTCGCCCTCTCTATCTGGTGAAGGACTACTTGCCATCGCAAGAGTAACCCGCAATCCACTCGCGAAGTTGTAGTGATTTCTGCGCCGCTCCTTCTGGTTGCGCCAACGCTGGGTGAAGCTTGTGGACATGGTGAAAGGATACGAGTCAATTGCGAGGCTGCAATATCTCAAATTGTAACTGCCGCCGGTGCAGACATTAGAGCCGGCAACCACTTGACTCGCGCTAGAATCCTCAGTTCGTTTTCATTACGTCTCTGCCGCACCACCAAAGAACGACGTTGTCTTGCAGTCGCAGGCTTGAACGCGCTGATTTAAACGTACTTTTGATGCCGCATCGAGACATCCGGAGTTGTCGCATTCTGGTAACGCAATTCCAGTGATGTTGCCAGCATTGCACCACAGCGCCTTGCAATAAATCCGACAAACATATTTTGTAGAATTATTTTTGGTCGTGAAAAAATCCAAAGTGAAGATGTGCTTTCTGCGGAAACGGCGATGCCGTACGGGTATTGACAAAAAAACGTTTCCATAAAGTCTGCGTGAAATTATGAAGCTGTTGGTTCTGTGAGCTCGCCTTCGCTTCAATAACAAAGTTAATCGCACATGGAGTGATTTGGATTTCGCTGGGTTGACTGAAGAATAAACAACAATCGACTGTTACGTTGTATCAATCATTTTGGGATTCAACAGCCAATAGATTCTGGCGTAATTTCCGCATGGTTGTGTGTCGTGCGCGTGTCTTCAGAAAAAATCCAGGGCAGGTGATGTTGTTGGAAAATGAAGTCGACCGACAACTCAAAACGGTTGAGGCGTTATTTGGATAGTACCGGGTGAAGAAAGTCTCTACCAAAAAAAAGCGAGTTTCAAAATTTTCGATGGGGATTTCTTTTTGTAGTCTTGAGGCTGTAAAAAGGCGCGACAGTGTGCGCTTTGGAAGAGTCATGCATTGAGAAACCTGATTGATGTTGGTGCAGTTACTTTGAAGTGCCGGTAAGCATAAAAAGTTATTGCAAAAGTTCAAGCCGGATCGGTCGGTGAGTTTTGGGGGCGCGCACCGGCAGAGTCGTTCCAAATCAAAGAACCCCGAATGCACATGGAGAGTCTCGATGAAGCAGTATCTCTGGGAAGTTTTGGGAGGATCAGCACTTTCGGCAGGGAAGGTGGATATTGCCAAAAGTGAAAATAAAGAGGGTGCGGTACGCATACGGTCAACACTACTGACCACTGCAATCCTTGTGAGTCTTCCGCTTGCTGGCCATGCGGATCAGCAAGTGGCTGCACAAGCCAACTGGCAACGTGGCAACTTTCAGTCGTACAACAATGGCGATAACCATTTTCGACTGCGTGTGGCGCTGTGGGGTGATTCGTTCTATGCAGACGATCCCGTGAAAAAAGCGGCAATGATTGATAGTACGGTGGGATCAATGAACGATCACGACCTGGACTTCACCATTTTCGTTGGCGACACGAAGAACGGGAGCACGCTTTGTACTGATGAAGCCATTGGTCAGGAGCCGATGATTATTTTCAACCGCTTGAATGTTCCAACGATGTATAGCCTCGGTGACAACGAATGGACAGATTGTCATCGAACCAATAACGGCAGCTATGATCCGCTGGAACGACTGGCATACCTGCGGACGGCGTTCTTCAACAAGAGTGTGACTCAAGGGCCCAATCCGATCCCGGTTCAGCGACAGGGCGATCTTGGTCAGGCTTACAGTGAAAACAGCCGCTTTGTAAAAAACAATGTTGAGTTTGTTGCGCTGCATATTCCGGGCAGCAATAACAATCTCGTCGCAACGACAAAGCAGTGCACAAGCAAATCCAATCGGACGCAGGCGGATTGCGATGCAGCGACTGCGGAATATCAGGCGCGCAACGCGAAAAATCTTGAGTGGATGGAAGCTGCATTTGCAGAGGCTAAAGTGAATCACTACGCCGGTATCGCAATTGCCATTCAGGCGGATATCTACTTTCCGATTGAGCTGAGCGACGGCGGTTACCAGGGTAGTTTTCTTCCGTCATTGAATCCCGCCGTCAATGGATATGCCGACTTCTTTCACAAACTGGTGGAAGAAACCCGGAGTTATGACGGGCAGGTTGTCCTGATTCATGGCGACTCGCACTTCTTCAAGATGGACAAAGCGATGTACAACGAGGATGGTACGTTGACACCCAACTTCACCCGCATCGAAGTATTTGGAGCGGAAGACAACAACTGGGTGGAAATGACCGTCGATCCGACAACGGAGGACGTGTTTTCTTTCCGACCGGTGGTCGTGAAGAAGTAATTGACTAGACGACTCACGGGCGACTCGTCAAAGAGTGGCCCGTGGGGTTACTTCCCGATCGCTACCGACGCGCGCGGTCCGCATTGATGCCGTTGGCTTTTTGTAGCCTCCCAGCATACTTTGGCGGTCTGTCGAACAGGGAAAATGTGCCCGCCAAACGCAGAACCGGATCCTGCGTTCCTTGGCAATCAGTCGCTCCCGACCCGTCGGTTATTGGCAATTCTCATCGCGTGCTTCAATTCAAAGTTATACCTCTCAAGCTTCGGATGCTCGGCCCGCTATAAACTTTATGGCGTCAATGTTTTAGTTAAAAAAACAGAGAGTTGCGGTTCCGAGGTTGCATGTTTCCACGAATTCGCTTGAAGCACATCCTGTTTGGTGCGTTCACCCTGATCGCAAGCCTTCCCGTGCTCTTTCTCGCCGCGTGGGTCCAGCAGTCGGCGCTCGCCAAGGAAGTCTCATCCGTCGTTGAGAAACATCTGCTTATCGCGCGAAATCTGACCGGTGACCTGGAGCGCTACGTTCTTGACGTGGAAAGCAGCCTCACACTGGTTGCAAAGAACCTCACCGACAATTCGGAAATGGACGGAGTCCCCGAATTTCTCGATTCGTTGTATCTGCGGCGCATCTGCATTACCAGCAACGACGCCACAATTCTGAAGCAGGTGACTGCGAAGACCAGAAAACCCATCGAGAAATTTACGCCCGACATCAAGGAATTGTTGCTCCCATTATTTCAAAAATCGCAGACAACGTTTGGCACCGTGGTGTACAGCGACCTGGTGCGAACTGGCGAGGATGAGACGTCGTTCTATCTCGTGAAGGCCCTGCCTAATCTGAGATTTGCCGTGGGTGTGCTCACAACGACGCACATCATCGAGGCGCAGAAGAAAGTGTCCTTCGGACGACGTGGCCATGCGGCAATCGTTGATCGCACCGGGCGCGCCATTGCGCATCCGGTTCCGGAGTGGGTGAAAACGATGAAGGACATGAGTTTCCTTCCGCCAGTTCAAAAAATGAAGTTGGGCGAAACCGGCGTCTCGCAATTCTTTACGCCGGCGATGCAGGCGGACATGGTGGCAGGTTTCACCACAGTTCCGCGTTCCGGATGGGGCGTCATGGTTCCGCAGCCGTTCGAAGAATTGCAGGAGCGCGCCCACGACGTACGCCTCATGGCATTAGCAATCGCCTTGATCGGTATTACCGTGGCCGGTCTTATCGGCTGGTACATCGCTGGCATTCTGTCCGAGCCGATTCAGGCGGTCGTCGACGCGACTGAACTTGGGGCCGAGGAAAGCAGGGCGCCGCTTGCCACGGCGGTGTCGATGACTCGCAGCTTCATTCCGCATGAGTTGCGCGTCCTGTTGACCTCGTTTGACCGAATGACGAGTAAGATCAACGGACTCACGTCCAAGCTGCACTCACGAATCGACCTCGCCAATGCCGAGGTTAAACACCAAAATGAACTGCTTCAGCAGCAGTCGCTGGAATTGCAGCGCGCGAACAAGCAGCTGGAAATGTTGTCGTCAACCGATGCGCTGACGCAACTCTACAACCGTCGTTTCTTCGATGAAACCCTCGGTAAGGAGATCGCTTACGCGCAACGGCAGGGCGAAGCTTTCAGCCTCATCATGATTGACCTTGATCAATTCAAGCGGATCAACGATGTGTATGGCCACGCCGCGGGTGACAAGGTGCTGGTTGAAACCGCAAACGCGATTCGCGGCAAGGTTCGACAGTCCGACGTGGTGTGCCGACTCGGCGGAGAAGAATTTGCGATCGTTCTGCGAAACGTCAGTGAGTCGCTGGCGCGCAACACGGCCGAAAATCTGCGAAACAATGTGGAACGAACCCGAATCTCGGTGGAAAACATTTCGCTTTCCGTCACAGCCAGCATTGGCATTGTCACGTATTCGGGCGATCCGAAGGAACACATGACCGCGGATGATCTGTATCGTTTTGCAGACTTCGCCATGTATCACAGCAAGAACAGCGGCGGAAACCGCATCACGCATTATTCCGAGATCGCGCATCTGCAGCCGGCTCGCCAAGGCAACGGAAGCGAAGGTTAGCCTTCTCTGAGTGACCGTGGTTTTCTGAGTCGCAAGCAAGAGTTCTCGCCAACGGCTACGGCGTCGCCAGCTTCACAAGATCGCGCCCATAAGACTGTTCCTGCAGCTGGCCCAGCGTTACCGAGCGGGCAATCCCCTGGCTTTTGCGAATATGCTTCGTCATCTCGTCACGCGCCGCGCGCGCGTCGCGTCTCTGCAGCAGCTTGCAGATCTTGTAGTGTTCCTCGTAGGTTTCGACAATGCTTTTCTGGTCGGGAAACCCGAGGCGACGCACGCTGCGAATATTGTCGTTCACATCCCGTAGATAACGGGCCAGCACCGGGTTGCCACTGTAATCTGCAATCATCATGTGAAACACCTCTTCCATGCGCTTGATTTCGTCCGGGTCTCGGAAGCGCTTTGGGCGCGCCGCGGGATTCCAGGTATCCAGCAACTGCGCGATCACTTCGTCCGGCATGTTCTTGCACGCCAGTTCCACGGCCATGACTTCGAGCCCAACACGAACGTCGTAGTAGTAGCTGATCTCCTGAATATCCACGCTGCGCACGAAGCAGCCTTGCTTGGATCGAATTGAAATCAATCCCTCGGTTTCGAGGCGATGCAGCGCTTCGCGCACAGGCGTGCGGCTGATGCCAAACGTTTCCGCCAATTCCGTTTCGGTGACGCGTGCTCCCGGGCCGAGTTCAAAATCCATGATCGCGCGACGCAGCCGCTCGTATACCCCGAGCGTCGTGATGCGGTTGGATTTCGCGCGCACCGGTGCGCCGCCTGATGCGCGTTGTACACGCGCGCTGGTTTTCCTTGTTCGTGTCGTCATCTCGTGAATCCTCTCGTCACAGAGCGATGATCATGTTCCGTCATCGTTCGTTCAAGTCCCATATTGATGCGCGGTTGCACTAGTTGAGTGCAAGCGAGGCGACCAGCGATGCCATCGTCGCATTCTTGCGCGGGTTCGCCGTGAAGAGAAAAGCGCGTTGTAAACAAGCGTCTATCTCCCTCTTGCGCCAACCGCGCGGTGCAAAGTGGCCGCGTGGCATATGACATGCAACGTTGTATACAACGGCATTGCCGTCCAACAACACAGGGGAGAAGCGAAAGATGTTCCAGTTCCGGCCAGTCGGGGTGAATCACAGAAGTCTCTTCAATACGGTAATTGCGTGGATCGTTGCGCTTGCTGCGGCGCTGACCTGCGGCGAAGCGTACGCCGGTGCCGCGAATTTCAGCACGACCAACATCCAGTACCTGGTTGGTAATGACTATGAACTCGGAGACAAGTCACGATCCATCATTACGCTGGAACATGTCAATGCATGGAAATACGGTGATGATTTCTTCTTCGTCGACATCACCAACGCGAACCGCAGCGGAAACAGCACGCAGACGCAGTTCTACGGCGAAATCTCTCCGCGCTTCAGCCTGAGCGCCATTACCGGTGCCAATATGTCGTTTGGCATCGTCAAGGACATTTTGATCACGACCACGCTGGAAGCCGGTGGCGGGTTCCACAATTACCTGTATGGCGTTGCCGTGGACCTGAACATCCTGCCGGTGTTCCAGATCAACTACTACATTCGTAACGAAATCACCGCCCCGACGGACCTCGGAAGCCAACTCACGCTGGTGTGGCTCGCCCCATTCAATGCAGGTCCGGTGTCGTTCGTATTCGAAGGGTTCCTTGATTACGCCTGGGGCAACAAACCCAGTGAGGACAACCTGATCACCGGTCCCCGTTTCCTGGTGGATGTCGGCAAGGCATGGGGCGCTCCCGGCACGTTGCAGGCAGGCATCGAGTACCAGATCTGGCGCAACAAGTTTGGTATCGACGGCGTGGACGAAGACGTCCCGCAAGCCATGGTCAAGTGGATCTGGTAGGCCCTTACAACAAACAGAGGAGAGCAAGAATGAAGCGTAGAACTTTTTTGAAAGGGCTTGCCAGCGTCGGTGTGATGGGAGCGATGGGCGAATTCGGCATCTCCGGTGCCTTCGCCGCAGACAAAGTGAAGATGGGATTCATCTATGTCGGTCCACGCGATGACTACGGCTACAACCAGGCGCACTTTGAAGGCAAATCCGCCGTCGCCAAACAGGACTGGATCAAGGCATTCGACGAAGAGAACGTGCCGGAGACCATCGAAGTCATCAAAACGATGGAGAGCATGATCAATCTGGATGGCGCGCAGGTCTTGTTCCCGACGTCATTTGGCTATTTCCCGCACATCCTGAAGATCGCCGAGAAATATCCCAAAGTTATGTTCCTGCATTGCGGCGGACTGTACGACGCCAGCAAGCACCCCAAGAACGTCGGCAGCTACTTCGGTTATATCGATGAGCCGGTGTATCTCTCCGGCATCGTCGCCGGTCACATGAGTAAGACCGGAAAGCTCGGCTACATCGCCGCGATTCCGATTCCGCAAGTGTTGCGCAACATCAACAACTTCATGATAGGTGCGCGCAGCGTCAATCCAAAAGCCACGTGCAACGTCGTGTTCACCGGCGGATGGGCCAACCCGGTCAAAGAAGCCGAATCAGCCAATAGCATGGTAGACCAGGGAATCGACGTGCTGACCTGTCATGTCGACAGTCCCAAGGTCGTCGTGGAGACCGCCGAGAAACGTGGCGTCATGTGCTGTGGCTATCACACCAATCAGGCGACGCTTGCGCCGAAGGGATTCCTCACCGGCGCCGAGTGGAACTGGAGCAAGGTGTACGCGGACTACGCCGCCATGATCAAGGACGGCAAGACGATTCCGAATCTCGTGCGCGGTGGCATCAAGGAAGGCATTGTCAAGAGTTCTCCTTATGGCGCGTCGGTCAGTGAGAAGGCCAAGAAGCATGCCGACGAAGTGCGGGCAAAATTCATGGATGGCTCAATGGTGGTTTACAAAGGACCGATCAAGGACAACAAGGGAGCGATAGTGATTCCGGCCGGCAAGGAATACAAACAGACGGACATCTGGCTGGAGAGCATGGATTGGCTTGTAGAGGGTGTTGTCGGGACCACAAAGAGTTAACCAGATGACGGTGCGGAGACGGGAGGAATCCGCATGATGCGGCATCTTGAGACGATCGCGATACCTGTTGGCGCAGTAGCGGTCTCGCTGGTGTTGTTCGGCGTGTTCATCACGATCGCGGGTGCGAATCCCTTGGAAGTATTCGCATCCATCTATCGTGGCGCGTTCGGAAGCTGGTTCGCGTGGCAGGACACACTGGTCCGCGCAGCGCCGTTGATGTTAACGGCGCTGTGCACCGCTCTTCCTGCGCGCGCGGGGCTGATCGTCATCGGCGGCGAAGGGGCCGTGGTCGTCGGCGGCTTTTGCGCTGCGTTGGTCGGCATTGTATTAAACGGTGTGCTGCCGCCCTTGCTGGTGATTTCGAGCATGGTGCTGGTCGGCGCGCTGGCGGGTGGAATCTGGGTGGGTGCGGCCGGAGCGCTACGCCACTATCGCGGTGTCAATGAAACTATCAGTTCCCTGTTGCTCAATTACATTGCAATTGCCTTACTGAATTTCTTTGTCGTCGGTGTGCTGAAAGATCCCGCCACGCTGAATAAACCTTCCACCTTTCCGATCGGCGACGCCAACATGATCGGTGCTATCGGTGAAAGCTCCATTCATTGGGGACTGGGTTACGGGATCATCGTTTGCGTTGCATTGTGGTTTTTGATGCGGCGCACGACGTTCGGTTTCGGCGTTGATGTTGTCGGCGGAAACGTGCGCGCCGCGCAACTCACCGGCTTACCGGTGGGGCGCCTGATTGTCTCCGCCTGCGTGCTCGGCGGCGCCGCCGCCGGTATCGCGGGAATGATTGAAGTCGCCGCCGTGCACGGCCGCGCGAACACCTCGCTCAATGCCGGTTATGGTTACGCGGGAATCCTCGTCGCGTTTCTCGCGCGACATAATCCAATCGCCATCATTCCAGTCGCGATATTGCTCGGCGGCATTCGCGCCAGCAGCGGCGTGCTGCAACGTGCACATGATCTACCGGACGCCACAACCCTTGTATTGCAGGGACTGATCTTCGTGCTGATTCTTGCGAGCGAGGCGCTCTACGGCCGCATTCCCTGGTTGCAACCCAAGGCTCCGCCCAAGGAGCAGCCCGTGATGCAGGCGAAAGAGCAGCCAAAGGAACAACCGGCATGAACGGCGAGGAAGTCGGGCTGATCGGAATTCTGTTTGCCGTGCTCGGCGGAGCCATCCGCGTGGGCACGCCGTTTCTGTTCGTCAGTCTCGGCGAATGTCTAACCGAGCGCAGCGGACGCATCAACCTCGGACTGGAAGGCAATCTCGTCATGGGTGCGATGTTGGCCTACGGCATCTCGTATATCTCCGGTTCACCCTGGCTCGGCGTATTGGCCGCGGCAGGAGCGGGATCGTTGTTGGGTCTGGTGCACGCCTTGCTTTGCCAGCAGCCGCGCGTGAACGACATCGCCGTCGGCATCGCGCTGATGTTGTTCGGCACGGGCCTGGCGTTTTTCTGGGGCAAACCGTTCATCCAGCCCACGGCCCCGCATCTGCCGGCGATCTCGCTGGGTGGTTGGAGCGATATGCCGGCGCTGCGCGCCGCACTCGAAATCAACGTACTGTTCATCATCGGCATCATCCTTGCGCCCGCACTCGCGTGGTTCTTTCGCACCTCACGCTGGGGACTCAACGTGCGCTGCGTCGGCGAAAGCACTGAAGCCGCATTGGCGATGGGCCTGAAGGTCAATCGCGTTCGACTGCTCTCCACCATGGTTGGCGGCGCGCTCGCCGGCGTTGGTGGATCGTTTCTGTCGCTGTATTACCCGGGCAGCTGGAATGAAGGGTTGTCGAGCGGGCAAGGATTGATGGCCGTGGCGCTGGTGATTTTCGCGCGCTGGGATCCCGTCAAGTGCGTGTATGCATCATTGCTGTTCGGCGGCGCCGCGGCACTTGGACCCGCGCTGCAATCCGTCGGCGTGACCTGGGGCTACTACCTGTTCAATGCCGCGCCGTATGTCTTAACGCTGGCCATCATGATCGCGACGTCATCGGCGAAGCGCCGCTTGCCCGGCATGCCGGGTGTATTCAGCAACGTAAAATAACGCGAGGCACACGCATGAAAAAATTCGTCAACGGCGATCCGTATCCCTGGCCTTACAACGGCGACCTGCGGCCCGAAAACACCGCACTGATCATCATCGACATGCAGACGGATTTTTGCGGCATCGGCGGCTACGTAGATCGCATGGGCTACGACCTGTCGCTGACCCGCGCGCCCATCGAGCCGATCAAGCGCGTGCTCGCGCGCCTGCGCCAACTCGGCTACATGATCATTCACACGCGCGAAGGGCATCGGCCGGATCTATCCGATTTGCCTGCAAATAAACGCTGGCGTAGCCAGCGCATCGGCGCCGGCATCGGCGACGCCGGTCCGTGCGGGCGCATCCTCGTGCGCGGTGAACCGGGCTGGGACATCATCGACGAACTCCAGCCGCTGGAAGGCGAGCCCATCATCGACAAACCCGGCAAAGGCACGTTCTACGCGACGGACTTTGAATTGCTGTTGCGCCGCCGCGGCATTGAAAATCTCATATTCACCGGCATCACGACCGACGTGTGCGTGCACACCACAATGCGCGATGCCAATGACCGCGGGTTCGAGTGCGTGTTGTTGGAAGACTGCTGCGGCGCCACCGACTTCGGTAACCATCAGGCCGCCATCAAGATGATTAAGATGCAGGGCGGCGTGTTCGGCTCCGTCGCCGATTCCGCAAAACTGCTGGAAGCATTGGCATGACCGTACCGTCACCGTTTGCGCTGGAGGCCGTCAACATCACCAAGCGTTTCGGTGCGATGATCGCGCTCGACAGCGTGAGCCTGTCATTGCGGCGCGGCACAGTGCACGCGTTGCTCGGCGAGAACGGCGCGGGCAAGAGCACGCTGGTGAAATGCATCATGGGCTATTACCTGCCCGACGAAGGGCAGGTGTTGTTCGGCGATCGCGAGCAGAGTATCTCAAGCCCGCACGATGCCCACCTGCTGGGCATCGGCATGGTGTACCAGCATTTCACACTGATACCGAATATGACGGTCGCGGAAAATCTGGTACTGGCGCGGCCGCGCCTGCCCGCCGTGATCAACTGGCGAGCAGAATTGGCTTCGCTCGAAAAGGAAATGAAGGGCATGCCGTTCCAGGTGCCGTTGCAGGCATCTGTGAATACGCTGGCGGCCGGTGAAAAGCAAAAAGTCGAAATCATCAAACAGCTGTTGCTGAACCCCAAGGTGTTGATCCTCGACGAACCCACGTCGGTGCTCACGCCGAATGAAGCCGACGAAGTGCTGTCGCGCGTGCGTGCCATGACGCAAGAGCGCGAACTGAGCGTTCTGATCATCACGCACAAGTTTCGCGAGGTGATGAATTACGCGGACGACGTGACGGTATTGCGCAAGGGAAAATACATCGGTAGCACGACAGTGGCCGAAGCGACGCCACAAAGTCTCGCTGCGATGATGGTCGGTCGGGAAACCATCGCGAGTCCGCTGCAACGCGCGCAACGCCAGCGCGGCAATGCCTCGCTCGACGTTACCGACCTTTGGGTTGAGAACGACAATGGGGTGGACGTGGTGTGCGGCCTGAACCTGACCGTGCATGACGGAGAGATCGTTGGCATCGCCGGGGTCTCCGGCAACGGCCAGAAACAACTGGTCGAAGTGCTCGCCGGGCAACGTGAACCGCTCCGCGGCAGCGTGCGCCTGCATGGCGCCGCCTATACCGCGACGCGCGCGCAAATGCACGAGCACCGCTTTCGTTGTCTCCCGGAGGAGCCGCTGCGCAATGCGTGCGTGGGCCCGATGAGCGTCGCGGACAATCTGGCACTGCGGCGCTACGACCGCCCGCCGTACAGCAGCAAGTCGCGCATTTTGCATCGCGCAATTTTCAAGCGCATCGCGAGGGAATGGGTGGAGAGCTTCGGAATCCGCACGCCCGGCATCGAGGCACCGATTGCCAATCTCTCTGGTGGCAACGTGCAGCGCAGTGTGCTGGCACGCGAACTCTCGGATGCGCCGCACGTACTGGTGGTTGCGAATCCGTGTTTCGGACTTGATTTTGGCGCGGTCGCGGAGATCCACAATCGCATCATGGCGGCGCGCAACGGCGGCGCAGCCGTATTGCTGGTCAGCGAGGATCTGGATGAGATTATGGAAATGAGCGACCGTGTAGTCGTGATTTCGGGAGGCAAGCTCGTGCATGAAACTACGCCCGCTACCGCCGACATGACACGCATCGGCCAATTCATGGCGGGGCATTGAGTCATGACGACGATCAAGGCAACCCCTTATGAATATGAACTGCCGGAAACAAAACCGGCACTGATCATCATTGATATGCAGCGCGACTTTGTCGAACCGGGCGGCTTCGGTAGCGCGTTGGGAAATGATGTAACGCCGCTGATGAACATCGTTCCCACGCTGCAGAAGCTGCTTGCCGTCGCGCGTAACTTGAAGATGCCTATCATTCATACACGCGAAGCTCATTTGCCGGATCTGTCGGACTGTCCGCCAGCAAAACGGTTGCGCGGAAAATCCGGATTGCGCATCGGCGATGAGGGTCCGATGGGGCGCTTGTTGATCGACGGCGAACCTGGCAATGAAATTGTCGAACCGTTGGCCCCGAGGGCGGGCGAATATGATTTGGCAAAACCCGGAAAGGGTGCGTTCTACCGCACGCCGCTGCAGGATATCTTAAAAGCACTGAAAGTCACGCATCTGCTCATCACCGGTGTCACGACCGAAGTGTGCGTGCAAACCACCATGCGCGAAGCAAACGATCGCGGCTACGAATGCCTGCTGGTGGAGGATTGCACCGAAAGCTATTTTCCGGAATTCAAACGAGCGACGCTGGACATGATTACAGCGCAAGGAGGTATCGTGGGTTGGGTCGCACCGTCAAGCGTGGTGATTCCCGCACTGGAACGTGCGTATGGCTGATCCACTCATTGGGCGAATTGTCCTGAACCTGTTTTCTAAAACCAATCCCGCCGGATCCTTCACGTGGAAGCCGTTACGCGCGGGCGTTGATGTCGCCATATTGTATGGCGGAGATGAACAGGATCCAGCCGCGGCATTGCTGCGCTACGCGCCGGGTGCCGAAGTGCCGCTCCATGAACATCGTGGCATCGAACACATCCTGATTCTGGAAGGTTCGCAAAGCGATGAGTTTGGTGAATACGGTCCGGGCGCGCTGGTGGTCAGCCCACCGGGGACGCGCCATGCGGTCGTCAGCAAAACGGGATGTTTGGTGCTTGCCGTCTGGCAGGCGCCGGTGAAATTTCTCTAAAACGCAGCAGGGCTAGAGTCCGATCAACTGCGCGTGCAGGCGTTCGCCGAGCACGGCTCGAATGATCTCCCGATTCTTCATGTGTTCGGGATCGTATGTCACCACGGCCAGATGCGGTGTTTGCTTTGAAGTATGCACGCTGATCACACCATCCAGTGCGCGCAGATCCTTTTCCAGTTGAGCGCGTTTCTCGTCCGTCAGCGTTTCGTCCACATGAACGGTGACGTCCACAAGCTGAATGTTCGCCATGGTTGAGCCTCCTTTGCGAAACGGTGGGCCGGAAATCAGGAAACAAAAAGAATCCTACCACTGAAGCACCAGAGTGAACGTTCGTAAAAACCCGTCCGTAGAATCCCGATTACGTGCAACGCAAAGGTGGGTCGCTTTTTCGGCAGGCGATCCACGAGGCAGGCCGTGAATCGGCGGAGCGATGTCATCGCACCACTAGCGCAGGAGAGCGTTAACTTTCGACCC
>DKAR01000018.1 GCA_002450895.1 Proteobacteria bacterium UBA6921 | reverse complement strand
GCCACGACGCAGACGAACGGATACGTGACGTTTGGTCATTATTTCAGGGAAGGAGATGTGCCGTCTGGTATGACGGTGGGAGCGACGCGGAGCGACGGGACGGCGGTGTCGTTGCAGGTGGACGTGAAAGCGCGGCATGCGGACGGTTCATTGCGGCACGCGATATTGACGGCACTGATTCCGAGTTTGTCGGGGAACGGCAGCGAGATATTGACGTTGAAAGCGCAAAGCCCGAGCGCGGGCGGCAGTACGCCGGTGGGGTTGAGTGATCTGCTGAGTACGAGCTTTGATGCGGTGACGAGTTTGAACCTTGGCGGCACGGTGTACAGTGCGTCGGCAAAGGCGTTGTTGGGAGGGAGCGTACAAACCTGGTTATCGGGACCGCTGGTGTCGGAATGGATTGTAGGTGGGCCGGTCAAGACATCCGGCGGTGCCCAGCACCCGCACCTGATGGCGTACTTTCACGTGCGTGCCTATGCGGGGAACCCCATCAATCGTGTCAACGTGGACATGGTGGTGGAGAACAATTGGACATTTGTCAGTGGCCCGAGCGACTTCACGTACGATGCAACGCTGACGGTGGGCGGCACGCCGGTATACACCCAGACGGGGCTGACCCATTACAGCCATGCGCGTTGGCACCAGCGTGCCTGGTGGGGTAGCGATCCCCAGCTGTACGCGCAGCTGGACAAATACTACCTGCGTGCGACCAAAGCGATCCCGAACTACGTCGACGTGACCCCAACCGAAAGCTATCTGAACAGCGTACGTCAAAGCGTGGCGCCGATGACGATTGGTGACCATCATTCGTACATGGATGACACCGGAGCGCAGGACGGTATTGGGCCCTTGCCACGGTGGGATGCGGTATATGCGGTGAGCACGGACCGACGCGCCTACAACTATATGAAGGCGAATGCGGATGGCGGTGCGGCCTACCCGATCCACTACCGGGACGAGAACACCAAACTGCCCGTGACGATTGACAGCTATCCCAATGCGATGCTCGCCGATCCCAATTGGTCCACCCCGCAGATTCCGGCGGTGTCCAGTTCCAACCCGAACAACCCGGGGAGCTTTGCTTCCCACCAGCCGTCGATTGGATATCTGGCCTACTTGGTGACGGGAGACTATTGGTATTTGGAAGAGATGCAGTTCTGGAGCAGCTACAACCTGATCTGGGTCCATACCAATAGTCGTGCGGGGTCCTCGGCGTATAGCAGTACACATGGGACGAATGGATCGACGGGAATATTTTGGACAGGCACCCTTCGAGGCCAAGCGTGGGCGTATCGATCGCTTGGACAGGCCGCGCAGCTCACGCCGGACAGCCATGCGTTAAAGAATTACTTCAAAAACAAACTGGACAACAATCTGGCGTATGACACTTGGTCCTACGCACAAGGCAACGGCCCGGAGGCCAATGCCTTGGGTGCGATGTTCTCGATCGAAAAGGCGGGAGATAACCTGTATCGCTCGTTTTACGACGACTTCTTCACCTACACGATGCAATACCTGGTGGATATGGGCAACAGCAACGCCGTGGCCATGCGGGATTACAAAGTAAAACTGCCGATCGGTCTGATGGGGATGGGTAGCGCGGAGTTTTGCTTCCAACTCGCACCGGCCTACAACTGGATCCTGGGGCCGAGCAACGCGACGTACTACAGCACGTTCAAGGAAGTGTACGACGCCATGTGGCCGGGCGCGGCATCGCATCCGTGCGGAACGCAGGACATGGCGAACTATCTGACGTCGACGCAAGGAAAGACCTATGCGCTGAACGAAACCATCGGTGGGCAAAGCGATCCGGTGTACTACTTTGCGCAACTGCAAATTGCGCTAGCGGCGGCGGGAGACTCGGGCGTTGCGGGTGGCGCTACGGCTTGGGCTCGAGGTCAGCTGTCCGGAATCAAACCCGACTATTCCAACAACCCCACCTTCGGTATTGTGCCTCGACCGCCCGGGCAAGGATCTCCATCCGACAACAACCCGCCCGATTCAGGAAATGATTTGCCGGGGTCCGGCGATGGGAGTGCCGCGAGTGACCCGTCTTTCAGTGGCAGCAATTCTGGAGGCGGAGGAGAAGGAACGCTTGTTGTGCTTATCCTTTTGGGTGCCTTATTTTCGCGCCTTCGCTTCAATTTACATCTCTAATCCTAGTCTGAGGTTGCGATGGCTCATATTCGCATAGTGGTTTTGACGATTGTTGCAATGTTGGTTGTGGGATGTGTGAACGAAAGTTCGAGCAGCCAAAAAAAATCGGAAGCGACGCCATCGGTGACGCTTAGTGTTACGTCCGATTCAGTGAACTACGGGGATTCAGTCACTGTTAACTGGTTGTCGACGAATGCCAACACGTGTTCGGCGAGCGGCGCGTGGAGCGGAAGTAAGAACATAAGCGGCAGCGAAACAGTGAATGGATTGGTTGAGGACAGTGAGTTCATCCTCGAATGCAGCGGTAGCGGAGGTACACAAGCAAGTTCGAAAAAAGTTTCGGTTAAAATTCCTCAGCCGACCGCCTCAATTTCAGCTTCTCCAAGTTCAGTGGCGTACGGCGCTAAAACAACGTTGACCTGGAGTTCGAAACACGTAAAGGAGTGCACTGCGAGTGGTGCATGGTCGGGCAGTGTCGCGTTGTCTGGTACACAAACAACGATGGGTTTACTAGCCGACAGCACATTTACTTTAACCTGTAGCGGTGTTGGCGGCTCAACATCAACCTCTGCGCTTGTAAGCGTAACACCTCCTGTTCAGTCACCCGATGCGCCAATGGTTTCATTTTCAGCAAGCGCGATGACTGTCGACTACGACGGATCCACAATGTTGACGTGGTCGAGCACAAACGCCACGACTTGCGAAGCCTCCGGAGGTTGGTCGGGTGTAAAGACTACCAGTGGTTCGCAAAATCTGACGAATCTGAAATCGACACAGACGTACACGCTGAGCTGCACTGGCTCAGGCGGGACGACTTCGNNTTCGGCCGACTTGAACATTTTGGTGCTCCCGCCACCGCCGACGGTGAATCTTTCGGCCAGTTCGACGTCAATCGCCTATAACGGCTCCGTCAAACTAACTTGGTCGAGCAGTGGTGCGGACTCGTGTCTTGCTGAAGGAAGCTGGAGCGGTCCAAAGGGAACGAGTGGAAGTCAGGACGTTTCCGGTTTGACGGCAACCTCAACCTATACGTTGGGTTGCACCGGGTCAGGTGGAACGACGAAGAAAAGTGTTACGGTGTCTGTCGCCGCGCCTCCTGCGCCGACGTTGACACTGAGCGCAAACCCAACCTCTTTGGCATACAACGGATCAACCACGCTCACCTGGTCAAGTTCAAACGCGTCTTCATGTACGGCCTCCGGCGGATGGAGCGGGACCAAAACGTTGTCTGATTCTGAAATTGTCTCAGGTCTGACGGCAACCAAGACCTTCACGCTGGACTGCACAGGTGCAGGCGGAGCGGTGTCACGCAGCGTGACAGTGACGGTGACTTCAGGTGTTGCCGGATCGATTTCCGGATTCGTCGACAGCAGCCGCATCAATCGAAACGGGGTCAACAAAGTGTATCTGTACGCCGGCACCGTCACTCCGGATGACTACGACGGCAGCGGCGATCCGATCGCCAGTGCACTGGTAACGCAAAACGACAATGCGTGTACTTTCTCGTACGCATTTAATGGCATCGCTTCCGGAACGTACACGCTCGCCTTTACTAACCAGGCGGCCAGCGATGTTCCCGGCCAGAACGATCCAATCTCGTTTGCCGGTACAACCACTTTGAATATTGGGTCGACACCTGTGGTTCAGAATATAGGCGCGGCTCGCATCCTGACCGTAGGTCCGGGAAAAATGTACTCTAAGCCCAGTCTCGCTGGCGCGGCATCCCTTGATGGCGACGTGGTGGAAATCGATGCCGGCGAATATGTAGACGATCCAATGGTGTGGAATCGTAACAATCTTACGTTACGTGGCGTCGGTGGTCGGGCACAGATTCGCGGAACAAAACGCATTCCCGATGCCGGAAATGGGAAAGGTCTGTGGGTGATGTACGGAAACAACGTCGTTGTCGAAAACGTAGAATTTTCGGGTGCACAGGTAACTGATCAAAATGGCGCCGGAATAAGAGCCGATGCCAGCGGACTCGTCGTATGCAATGCCTACTTTCATGACAATGAAAACGGGATTCTCGGTGGTGCAGGTGAAGTCTTGATTGAATACAGTGAATTCAATCACAACGGAATCGGCGGTGATGGAATGACCCATAACCTGTACATGGACTATGCTGTTACTCGACTAATTTTCCGGCATAACTACTCTCACAATGCGCACATTGGACATGAACTAAAGAGCAGAGCTCAAACGAACTATATCCTCTATAACAGAATCATGAACGAAGGCGGCGACGGAAGTTACACAATAGACTTACCGAACGCTGGCTTGTCCTACATCGTTGGTAATGTGCTTCAGCAGGGACCAAATACCGATAATTGGAGCATGATTAATTACGGAAGCGAACAGCTTCTGCCGGGTCGTACAAACAACCTCTATCTGGTCAACAATTCCATGGTCAATGATCGTGGAAGCGGTAATTATGTTTTTGCCGCGAGTGGAGTATCCGTAGTCGATGTGATTAACAACATATTCGTCGGTGCCGGAACAGAAGTCAGTGGTCCTGCGGGCGCGATCACCAAGACCACCAACCTGAATACCGCGAGCCCGGGGTTCGTCGACAAGAGTGGATATGACTACCGCTTGCTGAGCACATCCCCGGCGATCAATCAGGGCAGCAATCCCGGCACACTGAACGGATACGACGCGCAACCGGTCTACCAGTATCTCCACCCGGCTCATCGCCAGGCCCGCCCGAGCAACGGGACCATCGATATCGGGGCCTACGAGTACGCCCCATAACATTCCCTGGACCGCAGTGACACCGCGGGCGTATCGCCCGCGGACGCCAAAGTAATTGTCGACACCCGCTAAGGCTTGGTCCGCCGCTGCCGACACAGTCAGCGTCGACCTCTGCTGGTGGCGACCCAGATGAATATTCAGGCTTTCCTTGCCCGATTTCCCATTTCCAAGCGACTTTGGATGTCGTTCTCCATTGTCCTTGCGATTTTGGCGTTTGCTGTGATCACTGCCTGGTTCAGCCTGGCGGATACGGGAAAGCGTGTGTCGAAAATTGTTGATGAGATTCAGCCTGCCACTCTTGCATCGACCAGTTTGATGACCCAGGTCAAGGCGGCGACCACGTCGCTGGGCTTCTACATGCTGACCCAGGAGGAAATTCACAAGAATGCCTACGAGGCGAGCCTGAAAAATCTTGACGTTTCACTGGCGGACTTGCGCCAGGCCTTGGCAAAAGGGGATGACAAGAGTCAGGCGGGTCTTCGTGAAGTTGAGCAATTGATAAACCAGTTTCGGTCCTATCGCGATCAAATCGAGGAAGTCGCGACGCAGCAAAACAAAAACTACGCCGCACTGGGTTACGCGGGCCAACATATAAATCCATTGAGCCAGGAATTATTGCAAGCGGTCGCCAGCATGATCGCGAGCGAACAGGGTGAGTCGTCGAGTGACAAGCGCAAGGCCTTCCTTTTGGCCTGTGAAGAGCTGCGCTACTTGTGGTCAAACGTGATGACCAATCTTCGTCTGTACGTCATTTTCGGCAACGAGGATGTCCGCGCCAACATGATGATCTATGTGGACAGCGCCGGGAAGGAAATCGACAAGATAAAAAAGTTCAAGAATCTGTACACATTTGAGCAGGAAGAAGCAGTTGGCTCGATTGTCGACATTTACGGTCGATTTCAGAAACAGATGGTTGAACTCGAAAAGATCTTCGCCGGAGAACAGGCGCGCATGGATGCCTATCTGGTGCGGGCGGAAATTTCACCGATTGTTCGCAAGCTCGACTACAAAATGGGCGAAATCGTGGAGTCACAACGGAGCCTGATTAAGGACACAAGTGAGGCACTTGGTACCCAGGTCGTTGTGTCCAGCAGCTTCATGACACTGCTTCTGGTTGTGGGGCTAACTTTCGGCGGCGTAATTTCCTGGGTCGTGGCACGGATGATTTCCGATCCGCTCAAGAATGCAGCCCACGCCATGCAGGATATCGCACGCGGCGAAGGCGATTTAACGAAGCGGCTGCCGGTGCACGGCCAGGACGAAATTGGCCAGCTGTCGGATGCGTTCAACCAGTTTTCCGGAAACATCCAGGATCTGATTCGCAAGGTCGGCGGTGCGACTCGTCAACTGTCAACAGCTTCAAAAGAGATGGGCGAACTTGCCGGACGTTCCCGCATAGCACTGGATCAACAGAAGCACACGAGTTCGGAAATCGTGACGTCGATCCAGCAGATGACGGATTCCGCACATAACGTGGCGGAAGGAGCCGAACACGCGGCAGGCGCCGCGCGCAACGCGGATGCCGAGACGGCATCCGGACAGAAAACGGTAAAGAGCGCACTTGAAGCCATAAATTCGCTCGCCACCGAAACGCAGGAAACGGCGAACCTGATCGAGCGTCTCGGTAACGAAATTCAAAGCATCGGCACAATCATCGATGTCATTCGGGGCATCACCGAACAGACCAATCTTCTGGCGCTGAATGCAGCAATTGAAGCCGCCCGCGCAGGCGAGCAGGGCAGGGGATTTGCCGTTGTTGCGGATGAGGTTCGAACGCTTGCGACGAGAACGCATTCAGAAACAAAACAGATTCAAACAAAGGTCGAAACGCTGCAACGCGACGCGATGGCCGCCGTTGAGCGAATGACGAAGAACTCGGTTGTGGCGCGCTCGACGGCCGACATGGCATCCAAGGCCGGAAACTCCTTGCAGGCGATTACGGCCGCCGTATCCAACATCTCGCAAATGACCGAGCAAATCGCCAGTGCTGCAGAACAGCAATCAAGTTCTGCAAGCAACGTGCGCTCGAGTGTGGGGGTCATTGAAAAGCTGACGGTAGACACCGACCAGGCCGTCGAGGCTGTCAACGAGCAAGTAGCGGTGCTGAATCAGCTCTCCGGCACGCTCAACGAACTGGTAACGCGTTTTAGAGTGTGATCGCGTTACGGATTTTTCAGGTGTCGCTGTAAACAGTTCGTACTGTCAATCGTGTAGGGTCCCGTTTCTGCCCGTTGTGAACCGGGGACGATGCCTTGAGTCGCATCAAAATGACCCACATGGAAGCACAGCCGCTGTACCGGAAATACCTTCAATTGAGAAAGATCCGCCGCGACTGTTTTGGTTTTCCCGCCGTCAAGATCGAGAAGAATTCCCGTTAGGCCTTGGGTCGTCGTTGCGACTGGACTTCCGAATGCAAATTGCGGCTGGTAAGAATCCGGAATAACGCTCGGCGCATCCAGCGGTGGACAGCTGGCGGTTCCCCATGCAACTCGAAGCGGGCGCAGCGTGCCGCCATTGAACCAAAGCACGGTCCGGTAGCTGGTATAGGATGCGACATCCGAACCGCAGATTTCTGACACCCAGCACCCTTCAAAACTATTCGGATCTGCGGGGCAGTCAAAGGGAAGATTGACGGAGACCGTTGAAGACCCGGAACCGGTATCCGTTCCGCCGCCTGTCCCGGAGCCGGTGCCCGGATCGCTTCCGCCACCACCAGAGGATGATCCCGTACCCGTTCCGGATCCGCCGGTTGATCCTCCGCCCGACGTGCTGCCCGTTCCGCCATCGGCGCCTTGACCATTGCCGGTTGTAGAACCGGTGGTGTCGCTACCCGTGCTGGAGCCCGTCGTAGAAGAACCGGGGTCGCGTCCGCCACCCGAGCCACCGCCGCCGCACGCGGAAAGGCTGATCGCTATTAATGCGGCGGCCAGGAAGTGAAATCTGCTCCAATCGTTCATGACACAAATCCTTTTGTTGCCGCGCGGAATTATGAACTGTTTTGTATGACTTCTGGAAGTCTTTGCGCCGCAAGGTAGCGAAATGCAACACATGGCGCTTAAGAGGCGCTGAATTGCCGGGTATGAAACGACGCGTTTATTGGCACAGGCTTGAACAGCGTCTAGGATTTAAGGAATGGATCCAGGGATATGCCATGGGAAAATTTTCTAGTCATTTCGGTCTGTTCGCCAGTTTTGCGATGTTCTGTGCCGCGATGTTAGGCGGATGTGAAGCGGCCAAACGGTCCTCGCTTGAGCCGGACCGCGCACCGCCGCTGCCCACAATGGTGCGCCTGGGGAACTCCTGGCGTGACTTTACGACGTTGGAGATGCACTGGCGTGAGCCGCGCGGGGTCGATCACTGGAAATATGATTTTTCGAACGAGGGCGTTCGTCATTTTGTTTCGGTCGTACCGGGCAGTGTGGTGCGCGGCGAAATTCTTTTTTTGGAAGATCAGTTGTTGCTAATGAACCAGTTGTCGGTTCCTGGCGGTGCGGAACTGGATTACGTTGATGATCTGATGCTCAAGCAACAATTGGTGGTCAACGTTCTTGAGCAGGCGTTTGCTCAGGGCCCGTTGGGGCTGCAGGGTTCGATGCGCGTCGTGGTTGAAGACCACGGCGATCCCATCCATACGGAAACGACAAATACCTCGCGTATTTATTATCCACCCTGGAATATCCGCGCGAGCGCAACGCGCGAGAATGATGCTTCCCTGAACTACCAACTCGCATTCGACGCTCAGCTTGGGGGTGCAGGACGAGGGCGTACCCACATTGAAATTGACGGCCGTTGGTCGCGCAATTCGGGATCTGATGCGCTAGCCGACGATACTCCACTTGATCAGTGGAGAGCCTACCGGCTGCGGCTGGGAACTCGAACGGCTGCGGGTTTGACCACCGCTGCGTGGGTCGCCGTGCCAGATGCACGACGGTACCGCACCTTGCGCGAAGCAAGACAATCAATCACACCACGTCGTTAATGTTGCATACGCGACTTTTTGATTTCATTTGGCGCGAGCGGGGTCCGACACAGACGCCGCTGCAGCAGAATGCCGTTTGGCTGGCTCGCATGTTGTATTTGGTTGCGCGTGATGTTTTTACCGGTCGCTTCGGTGTGCGCGCTAAGAGCATGGTCTACACGACGTTGCTGGCCCTGGTGCCGATGCTCGCGCTGGTGTTCTCGGTGCTGAAAACGATTGGCATCCATCGTCAACTCGAACCGGCCTTGCTGCAGTTTCTCGCGCCGTTGGGCCCCAAGGGTATCGAACTGACATCCCAGTTGATGGAGTTCATCGGCAGCTTGAAAGTCGGCGTACTGGGTGTAGTGGGCCTGGCATTCCTGGTGTACACCGCAATTGAATTGCTGATTCAGCTCGAGCTCGCATTTAACGATCTCTGGGGTGTTGACCGCCCGCGCTCACCGGTGCGACGTTTCAGTGATTACCTCGCCGTATTGCTCGTTGGGCCGGTGCTTGTCGTTTCGTCGATCAGTTTGACCGCGTCCGCCATGAGTACCGCCGTGATACAGAAGCTCGCCGCAACAAGCACATGGGGACTGATTCTCGCGGCGGGTGCGAAATCGATTTCCTATGCCATGGTTGTGACGGCCTGTACGCTGGCGTACATTTTTATTCCGAACACGCGCGTCAAATGGGTTCCCGCCATGCTGGGCGGTTTAATCGCGGGCGGGCTCTGGATGCTCGCCGGAGCGCTTTTTGCGTCTTTGGTCGCCGGCTCGGCAACGTACACGGCGTTTTATTCCGGTTTCGCCGCGCTTGTGCTGTTCCTGATTTGGGTTTACGTAAGCTGGCTCATTTTGTTGTTCGGGGTGCGCATCGCCTACTTTGTCCAGCATCCTCGCGCCGTCGTGTTGCGGCGAATTGCCGAACAGGAACGTTATCTGACTATCGATCGGCTGATGTTGCGTGCCATGTTGTCGATTGCGCGAACGCATGCGGCCGGAGCGCCCGCTCCGGATGTCGCCGAGTTGTCCGAGCAATTTGCCGTGGATGAATACACGATGCTTGACGCCTGCAATAAACTTATCAAGCTCGGATACGCCATCCGTTCGGATGAAACGCCTGCGCGTTACGTTCCCGCCCGTTCAGCAGCGACGTTATCGTTGGCCGAACTGTGGTCCGGCGCGCGCGGTGGCGGCATTGGGGACGAAGAGACCGAACAGCTCATTAAGGAGATCGACGCCGCTATTGCAAAGGGGCTGGAAGGAAAAAGCCTGCAAAGTCGGCTTGACCAGAGCGGGTAGACTGGCAGACGTCGGAGGCGGGGGATCGCCACGTTTCTAATGTCCCAATCGGAGAGGCCTCAGATACGGCCGTGTTCTCAGGTAGAATGCGCGCCATGTCGATCGATCCACGCATTCGCATAATCACGTTACTCGTGTTTGGTGCCGCCGTATCGATGGGTACGCCCGCCGGGGTTGTTGTCGGCGCCAGCCTGTTGGGCTGCGGTTATATTTTGTTCGCGCCAGCGTCGTTGGCGCAGGCGTGGCGCATGACCGTACGAATGCGCTGGATCTTTGCGTCGATCGTGATCTTTTATTTCTGGTTTACGCCCGGACATTCCCTCGGCAGTGAATACACGGCGTGGCTTCCAACCTGGGAAGGCGTCATGCAAGGTTCGTTGCGTGTGTTCGCGCTGGTCTTGATGATTTTCGCGGTGAGTCTGCTGATTCAGGCAACGTCTCGCGATGATTTGCTGGCGGCGATTCTCTGGATGGCCCGTCCTTTGCGCTGGATCGGGTTGGATCCACAGCGTTTTTCGGTGCGGCTGCTCCTGGTGCTTGATGCGGTGCCACGCATTCAGGCGATGATGCCAAGGTTGAAACCGGGAACAATTCCGCTACGAGAGCGCATCGAGGAAATCGGTATTGGAACGCAGCGAGTGTTCACGTCGGTGATCGATGATGCAGAGCGACAACCTTTAATTTCACTTCAGGTGAAGCCGATGCGCCGCTTGCCGTGGTTTCAATGGGCAATTCCCGTTGTCGTGGTGGCGGCCTTCGTCGTGGCCCGGTCAATCGACAAACTGGGTTGAATTGAATGCGCATCGCAATCGGAATCGAATATTCAGGCGTGCCATTCGCCGGCTGGCAGCGACAGGGGCATGCGTACACGATTCAACAAGTAATTGAGGAGGCATTGTCGAAAGTTGCTGATCATCCTGTCTCGGCAGTGGCGGCAGGACGAACAGATGCGGGTGTACACGCCATGCAGCAAGTGGCGCACTTTGACACATCAGCCGAGCGACAGACACGATCATGGTTGCTCGGAGTTAATTCAAATTTGCCGTCGGACGTCGCATTGCGTTGGGTCCTTCCCGTGTCGGACGAATTCCATGCGCGCTTTCGCGCGATGCGACGCCGCTACCGCTACGTGATCCACTGTCGATTGACCCATTCGCCGCTTTATTTGAATCGCGTAACGTGGGTTCACCATGAGCTGGACGTGGCGCGCATGGCGCTGGCCGCCACTTACTTTGTTGGAACGCATGATTTCTCTTCGTACCGGGCGCAAGAGTGCCAGGCGAAATCGCCGGTGAAGACGGTGCACGAATTACGGGTAGAGCGGCGCGGCGAATTTATTGTGCTCGATATTGAAGCCGATGGATTCCTGCACCATATGGTGCGCAACATCGCGGGCGTTCTTATAGCGATCGGAATGGGCAAGGAGCCTCCGGAATGGGCCAAGGCCGTTCTTGAGGCCCGGAATCGGGCGTTGGGTGGGGTAACGGCCCGTCCCGAAGGCCTTTATTTCGTTCAACCCACCTATCCGGATGAATTCAATATCCCTCGCCTGACACTGCCGACGGGTGTCTGGTAAACTTTCGCGCTTATGCGCGTACGCGTGAAAATCTGTGGAATAACCCGGCCTGAAGATGCCATCGCGGCGGCGAAATGTGGCGCGGACGCAATCGGCCTGGTTTTTTATGGTCCCAGCCCGCGCAACGTCGCGTTGCAACAGGCGGCGGAAATTGCCGACGCGCTGCCTCCGTTCATTACGAAAGTCGGTTTGTTCGTCGATCCATCCGAAGCGCACGTGTGGGATGTACTCGATCAAGTTCCGATCGACGTCATTCAGTTTCATGGCGACGAAAGCGTCGACCACTGCGAGCGGTTTGATCGTCCCTATATCAAAGCGATCCGGATGAAGTCCGCGGTCGACATTCGCGAACTGGTTTCGCAGTACGAATCGGCGCAAGGGATTCTTCTCGACACGTATGTGGAAGGCGTGCCGGGCGGCACGGGACAAACGTTCGATTGGTCGTCGATTCCAAAGCTCGACGTGCCGATGATCCTCGCGGGAGGATTGACGCCTTCGAATGTCGCAGACGCGATTGCCCGCACGCAGCCCTATGCAGTCGACGTCAGCGGCGGCGTTGAGAGTGAAAAGGGAAAAAAGAATCCGGAACTCATCGAAGCGTTTGTGCGTTCGGTGGGTGCAGTGAATTGAAAGTACGGTCAGGAGATTTTGTGAGTTCAACGAAAGTTTCAGAATTAATCGAGCGGTACGACTTTCCCGATGCGCGCGGACACTTCGGTCCCTACGGTGGACGTTTTGTTGCCGAGACGTTGATGGGGCCGCTGGAGGCGTTGCGTGCTGCGTATGAGAAATACCGGAAGGATCCTTCTTTCATCGCCGAACTCGATTTTGATCTGAAGCATTTCGTCGGTCGTCCTTCACCGTTGTATTTTGCCGAGCGATGGACGCGCGAGCTCGGTGGCGCAAAGATTTATTTGAAACGCGAAGACCTGAATCATACCGGCGCTCACAAGGTGAATAACACGGTCGGTCAGGCGCTGCTGGCCAAGCGCATGGGAAAGAAACGCGTGATCGCGGAAACCGGTGCAGGCCAGCATGGCGTTGCGACCGCGACGGTCGCCGCGCGCTTCGGGCTCCAATGTGTGGTGTACATGGGATCCGAAGACATTAAGCGCCAAGCCATCAATGTGTATCGCATGAAGCTGCTTGGTGCAGAAGTCGTCCCGGTGACCTCGGGATCAAAGACGCTCAAGGATGCGCTGAATGAAGCGATGCGCGACTGGGT
>DKAR01000108.1 GCA_002450895.1 Proteobacteria bacterium UBA6921 | reverse complement strand
CCGCCCATTCCACCCATGCCGCCGCCACCGCCACCTCCTCCGCCACCGCCTGCGATGGTGATCGTCGCAATCGAGTCGTTGAAGGTTGAAGGATCCGTGCCATTCAAGAAGGCCGCTCCCGACAGGCCGGAGATATTTGTCGCGTTGCTGGATTCCAGGTAACTCGAAGGAAGATTCTTGGTGGTTGTGTCGGGCGTGAAGCGGCGCGTCTGCGATTGCAGGCGCTGGTCTGACAAAATGACCACGCCAGAGTACGCGCCCGCGCCGTCAACGGTGAACACCGACGTTGGCGACACTGCGTAGAAGAGATGGTCCTTCCAGTTCGTCCACATGGCGCTGAAATCTGCCGGGACCGTTCCGGGACAGGACGTAAACATGTCAACGCCGACGCCGTCATAGCGCGGCAGTCTTCCGTACGCCAGATTTGCCGTGCGATTGTAGTTGTTGCTGTCCGAGTAATCGGGAAGGTCGGCCGCGGCCGCCCATGGCAATGGGCCTGCGGCGCCCGCATACGTTTGTATGCAATCGCGCGCGGCGTCACGAAACGCCGCCATCCGGGTGGAAAAATCGTTGCGCTTTTTCACCGCGGCCCACAACTCCGCCTGTGTAATGAAAAGAACGCGATCGTTGAACGCGCTTACCGCGTTGGCTGCGGTATTTCGATCAGCCGTAGTGACGAAAGAATCCACGGTGTTAGCCGCGGCGGATACGGACGTATTGTCATAGGTCGCCCCGGCGACGGTGTAACTCTCCAGATAGTCAGCGGCGTTGTAGGTCCCTGAGCACGTTTCGCTGCCGGTCACTGTGCCACGTGATTGTCCATTCACCGGAACGCCGGGCGCGATGATGACGGCGACGGCGCGCGTTTCAGGCGTCTGCCCGGTCAATTGGGTGCCACTGGAGTCGAAAACGGTGAACATGCCGGGCGTGTCATCATTCAGCATGTTTGTCTTTGCCGACGACTGCTTATAACTGCCGGTCACCGCATACCACAGGCATTCTCCGGCGCCATCGCGGAGGGGAGCCAGATCCAGGGACCGCCACGGAAATTTTCCGATCCTGTTTACGTCGGTCGTCCCGCAGTTTCCGTCTGAAGAACCTTCGTTTAATCCGGCGGCGGTTAAATCCGGACACGGCAGGAAGCCAAATTCGCCGGCGCTGCTTTCGATGTGTGTCACCGCGTAACCAATCAAGGCGTCCTTGGCTTTTGCGAGCGCATCGGCGGTCTTCTTGTCGCGGTCGATATCGTTACGCGTGCGATTGAGTTGTGCGACCAGAAAATACGAGCCACCGAGAATCAGAACGACGAGTATCAAAATCATCGCGAGGCCGCGTTGGGCGCGCGGCAGGCGGCGAGTGTGTGTCAGGATCCGTCGCATACGATGCTGATCTCGCCATCGGCCGCTTTCGCACTGCGACATTTTCCAGAACCGGAAGTGGCCCCATTCTGATAGGTGTCCCGCACCGTGCCGGATTCCGGCTCGAACGATTGACCGGGTTTCAGCGTAACGCGCTTGCCGCTCGGTCCAACGAGTTCCACGTTGCCGGAATCAATTTTCCCGGCTTTGTATTTTGAGTTTTCTTTTGGCGTAGCGCCGTTAATCCATGCGCTGGTTTTACCCGTGCTGCTGCGGACAACACCGTCCAGTTTGACGGAGGCAGCCGCGGACGCGGATTCCGCCGGCGCGGCGTCATTCGTGTCCGAGCCTTCGACAACGCCGCCACGTTTACCCATCGGAATGCGATCCAGCGCCGCACGCTGGGCCGGTGTGCTGAAGAGATAGCCCAAATCATCGGCGGCATGCAGCGGCATCACGAAGCTCAACACAAACAATGCAATGATCACGACCACCCAACGTGAGAGGCGCTGTGATCGTGCGCGTCGATTTCGTCGCGTGATGTTCATGTCGGCGGCGCCCCGGTCAGAATCGAGTGCCACACCAAAGTGCAGGTTGACGCCAGATTCGCGGCGGAATTGCTGATTTCAATATTTTCGTTGCGTCGCTCAAAGACGCAGGACTTCAAGCTGAACAGCCCCACTTTCTGATGGCTGAGGTCCTTGAGCAACGCAATCACGTTACCCTCGTGCAAGCCGGTCATGCGCAGCGTCATCTTGCTGGACTGGAGATTGAAATCGCCGAGATCTGTTATTCCTTCCACCGTATCCGGTGCGCGCGGCTGGACTTCGTAATTCATGGCCAGAATCCGGTTGCGTTCCGCCACTTCACGTAGCACATCGACCCAGTTCAGGCGGTTCTCGTCGCCGATGAATCCCATTTCCTCGAGCTTGCGGTAAGGTGGCCAGTAGTCGTCGACGAGCTGCCGCTGGCGAACGGCTTCGTAGTACTGGTTGCGCGCCTGCGTGACTTCACGCTGCTTTGCATCGTTCAGCGTTTGCAGCTTGTCACGCTCGCCTTCCGTGAGCCCCACGGAAAACACCGCAATGCACAGCGACGCGGCGAACACGATCAGCGCGCTCTTCAGGATCGGCCATTCGATATCAGAGAGCGCCACGATAGCTCCCCTTCAGTACAGCGCGAACCGAGAACTCCGCCGTAAAATCACGCTCGCTCACACCGGCCTTACCCTGCAGTGCCACGGTGGATCGCGTATTCAGCGGCAGATCGATAGCGACGGCTTCGACGACCTCGCTATTTTTCTTCAGCGCTTCAATGAAACGTTCCACCGTTGCAAAAGCCTTCTTGTAGTCCCCGTCGAACGGCTTGATGTTCGCGCGCAGGAGTGCCACGTGATACAGGACGGGCTTTCCGTCCTCAGACAGCGGCAACGATGGGGACGATTCTGAGGATACGTCTCCCTCCGGTGCGGACCCATCTTCGGCTTGCGGTTGGCCGAGTTTCACCGCGCCGGGATTTTGCGTAGGAACCCACTCGATGGATTGCACGCGCACGTCGCGAAATTCGGCGAGGCCGCGACTCAAGGCGCTGAGCATGGGTTGTGGCAAGGAACGTTGTTCAAGCAACGTGTTGGCCAGCTCAACACCGATGCGCAGGCTGTTCGGGCTGACCGGTGTTTTCGGAATTTCTGAAAGAACCCGTTCATAGCGTTGGTTCATATCGGTCGCCAGCTGGTTCGCTGTCGATCCGTATTCACGCATCAACTTTAATTCGATCAGATTTACAGCCGACCAGATCAACCCGCCCATCACCGCCGCGGCGCTGAGCCCGTAGAGCGACAACTTCGCACGGCGATATAGGTTGTAGCGCCGTTCTGCTGCCGTTGCGTAGTTGGCTTTGGGAGCGCGCTTGCGCAGCAGACGCGCATAGAGCGCCTCACCATAGGCGGGTCCAGGACTAACGTCGGCTTTGCCACCAAGCAGGNNTCGATGGCATGAAAGTGGTACTGCGTTGCTGCGCTGTCGATGCAGGCTTCGCGCAGCTCATTGATTGAGGCCGCTTCACAAACGACGTGAATGTGCAACGTGGCGTCACGATCAACCAGCTTCAGGCGATCGAGATAACGGCGCGTCTTGTCGACTTCGGAGCCGATTAACTCCGCGTACTGCCTGACTGTTGCGGAATGGACAGGAGACTGGCGACTGATCTTCAGCTGACCGTCCAGAAAATAGGCCTGGCGCAAACCACCGAACTCCTGCCGTGTAATCAGCAACGTGCATTTGTCCTTGGCTCCGATCTTCGCCAGCACGCCGTGAGTCAGATGTGACACGGAGTACATGCCGGTCACCGGCACTTTCTGCTGACTGAGAAGTTCCAGCCACGGCCGCAACACATCCGGGTTCGTCAGACCGGACAACAGCACCAGGTCTTCGCGTTTTCCGTCGCGCTTGCGCCCTTGCTCTTCGTAGGCGCGATACGGCGTCAATCGAAATGCCTGCTCGGCGCGCCGCGCAACCAGGATAGCGTGGTCCTTGCCAACCACGTGGGGGACCAGCTCATTGCGAAATTCTTCTTCGATCACATCGACCAGAATGGTCACCGGCGTCGACGTATCACTCTTTACGTACTGCTCAAACGCAGCACGACCTTCCGCGTCGGCATTGAAGATGGCAGGCGCGAGCAGCGCACCGCGCTGCCATTCAAATATGGCGGCGTGTGCGTTTGAGATAAACAGAACGCGCGGCGCGGTCATGATCCTGCCCTTGCGTACCACATGCGGTTCGTGTGCGTCAGGTCCATATCACGTCTTGATCTTGCTGATGATGTCGTAGATCGGGCCCAGCACCGACAACATGATCCAACCCAGCAACAGGCCGAGGACCACGGTAAGCACCGGCTCGATCATGGACTGAGCTTTCTGGATGGATTCGTTAACATCGCGATTGTAGAAGTAGCTGATGTTGTTCAGCGCGGACTCGAGCGCACCGGTGTTTTCACCGACCTTGAGCATGCGCACCACCAGCGGCGGGAACAGTCCCATGCTTTCCATCGCGACCGACAGACTGTTGCCGTCGCCGATTTTCTGCCGTGCACCCTGCAATGCGCGCATGATGACGAGATTGCCCGTGATCTTTTCGTTGATCTGCATACACGACAGGATCGTGATTCCGGAGCCGTATAGCAGCGCAAAATAGTTGGCGAATCGCGTCAGGATGATCTTGCGCAGAATAGGCCCAACAACCCAGATACGCAGCTTGAAGCCATCAAGGGAAAAGCGGACTTTTTCGCTGCGCTTGGCGGCGTACTTCACGCCGAGAAGGGTCGCGACCGGCAGCGTGAGAATCACGTACCAGTAATTCACGAATATTTCGGACACCACGATGAGGATGCGCGTGTGCAGCGGTAGTTCATTTCCGGTGCTCTGGATGAACTGCACCAGTTGCGGGACAAGGTAGATCATCAAAAAGAACACCACGCCGATGACAACGAATCCGACGAACGCGGGGTACATCAGGATTTTTTTCGTTTGCGCGGCCAGTTCGTCCTGCCACTTGAGATTCTCGGTGATGTTTCTCAGAACGTCCGGAAGCTTTCCGGCCTCCTCGCCCGCACGGATGAGCTGGGCGAATACTTCGTCAAAGACTTTGGGATACTCACCCAGCGCCGTGGAAAGCGTCTTGCCGCTTTCAATCGACTGAATGACGCCGGCGATCACTTCGCGGAATGCCAGGTTGTCGAGGCTGTCGCGTAAGTCCACCAGGCCGTCAACGATCGGAACACCGGACCGCGCGAGTTGCTCCATGTGGTAGCAGAACGTGATGAGATCGCGGCGCGTAATTTTTTGCCGCGATGCCACGCCGGTGCGCGAAGTCGCCTCGGAGTGGGCGACGAGTTCCAGCTCCAATTTCGCAACGCGCAGCTCGAGGTCGGCATCATTCGCGGCATCCAATCGTCCGCGCACCGTGCGCCCGTCCTGTGAAATCGCCTTGTACTTGTAGACCGGCACGTGCGCGCGCTCCCTACTGGATCCGGGCCGTCAGGTCGACGACGCGCGAGACTTCGTCGAGGCTGGTCGTGCCGTTCAGGATGAAGCGAATACCGTCGTCGGCGAGCGTCTTGAACCCGTGTTTGATGGCATGGGCTTCCAGTTCACGCTTCGTCGCACGGCGCGCAATCAGTTCGTCAAACTCGCCATCGATGCGCAGCACTTCCAATAGCGCGAGGCGGCCCTTGTAACCGCGGTGCTCACAATGTTCGCAGCCCTTGGCGCGATGCAATTTGACCGACGCGAGCTCGGGACCGGTGAGCCCAAGGATGTGTCGCTCAAGATCCGAGGGCGCGTATTCCTCACGACACTTCACACACAGGCGGCGTGCCAGCCGTTGCGCGACAATTCCAATGATGTTGCCTTCCATGACATCCGGTTTGACGCCAATGTCGAGCAAACGCGGGAATGCGCCCAATGCGGAATTGGAATGCAGCGTCGAAAAGACCTGATGCCCGGTCATTGCGGCGCGAAACGCCATCTCCGCCGTCTGTTCATCACGAATTTCGCCAACGAGAATAACGTCCGGATCCTGCCGCATCATCGACCGGATACCGTTCGCGAAATCCATCTTCGCTGCTTCGTTCACCGACGACTGGCGAATCAACTGCATCGGGTATTCAACCGGATCTTCCAGCGTCATGATGTTCACTTCTTCATCGTTGACGTGGTTCAGCATCGAGTAGAGCGTGGTCGTTTTTCCGGAGCCGGTCGGTCCAGTGACGAGAATGATTCCTTCCGGGCGGGCCATCAGCAGCTTGAGCAGCTGCAGCATGTCTTCCGTCAGCCCAAGCTTGTCGAGCGGCACGATACCCTTCTGGCGGTCGAGCACGCGCAACACGATGTTCTCGCCGTGCGTGGTGGGCTGTGAGGCCACACGAAAATCGATCGGTCGCCCGAGCAAGGTCAGTGAGATGCGCCCATCCTGCGGCGCGCGCGTCTCGGCGATATTCAAACCCGCCATGACTTTGAGGCGCACGCAGATGCCGGACCAGTAACTCTGGTGCAGAGTGCGCACCTGGCGCAGCACACCGTCAATGCGGTAGCGCACGCGCAGGAAACCCTGCTCCGGTTCGAAGTGGATATCCGACGCGCCGCGTTTCACGGCGTCCGCCAGCAACGAATCCACCAGCCGCACGATCGGCTGGCTGTACTCATTGTTCACCGCCTGCAGGCTGCTGTAGTCGACCTGCCCGGTTTCAATTTCGTTGATGATCCCGTCGATCGACAGGTCGAATCCGTAGAAGTGATCGATCGCGGTTTCGATGTCGGCTTCGGACGCGAGCAGCGGTTTGATCTGCACCGCGTTGCTGAGAAACGCACTGAGCTGATCGAGAGCGACGACATTGAAGGTGTCCGCCATCGCCACGGTAAGTTGCGCGTGTTCCTTGTCGAGATTCAGCGGCACCAGTTTGTACCGGCGCGCCATATCCTTGGGGATCAGCCGTATGGCGTCCGCATCCGCGATGACGGTCGACAGCGCGACGCTTTCCTGTCCGATGTTTTCGCCGAGCACATCGCGCATCACGGCTTCCGTTACGAAGCCGAGTTTGACGAGAATTTTTCCGAGCGGAAGATTTTGCCGTTTCTGCTCTTTCAGTGCGATGCGAAGCTGGTCCTGATTAACAACTCCCTTTTCCAGCAACGCCTCACCGAGCATGCGCTTGCGCGGCGCGGGGGCGTTCATTGCGGCACTCCGTCAGGCGCAGCTTCCAGCACAGTGATGCGGCGCGCGGCGGCGTCGCTGCTAAAAGAGGCAGGTTGCTTGCGGGCGAGCTCGATCGCGCGGCGGTAGTGGCGTAGCGCATCCGTGGTTTGGCCCAGATGGTCCAGACTTACGGCCAGGTTATAGGCATAGTCAGGCTGGTCGTCGCGAAACTGGATTGCGGTTTGCAGCGCGCGTGAGGATTCCGACCAGCGCTGTTGTTGCATCAACAGGCTTGCATAGGCAAACAACAAGTGCGGCGCATTCGGTTCCTGATCGAGCAGCGTCTTCAGCCGCGCTTCTTCGGCGACGGGATCCAGTGACGCGGTGAGTCCCGCAAGACCGGCTTGCGCCACCGTATCTTTGGGATTGAGCGTGAGCAACTCGTCGTAAATGTCACGCGCCCGACCGGTATCGCGATTGCGCACGGCAATCGCCGCCAGGCCCAGCAATGCGTCGCGATTGTGTTCGTCGCGCGTCAGCACATTTGCGTATGCGACTTGCGCGCGCACATCGTCACCTGACCGATAGGCAGCGTAGGCCGACTGCAACAAGCGATAGATCTCGGATGGACTTGCATCGCTGGCAGTGGTCGCCTCCGCTGGTGACACGGCAGGCGATGCGTCGGATGAGGGTAATGTTTCAACCGGCGCGGACGCGATCGGAGTGCTCGGCGTGGCCACGACCGGCGCGGTTTGTACCGGGCGCACTGTCTTCGTTGCTTTGGCGGGAGCGCTCTTCGCAACCGCCGGCTCTTCCGGCGCAGGGACATCCTGCGCCACCGGCACGGCCGCACTCACCGGCTGTGGAATCGTGATGGCGGCCTGCTGGCGCAGATAATCCGACATCGACGCGTAGTACCAATAACCGCCGGCACTCACACACAGAAGCAAAACAGCGCCCAGTACGATCCAGGCTTTGGGAATTTTTTCGCGGCGCGGGGCACGCAGCGCGTTGGGTGCACGTTGTTCAGCGTCGTTGCGTGTTTTTGGCTCGATCGCGAGCGCCGGACCCGGTGACGGCGCGGAGGATCCGCGAGTGTTCGACGCGTCACGATCAAACAGCGCGTTGAATTGCGCCGCAGTAGGCGCGGATGGGGGTGTTTTGGCCACGGGTGGCGGCTCAACATTTTCGCCGGGCGCGGCGTTGGAGCCGGCGTTGGCGTTATCGGTTGCCTTCGGGGCAGCCGGCGCATCGGTCGGCGCGAGCTCGAGCTTGGTCGGCTCCTTGGGCGCAGGCGCCGGGTCCAGCGTGGGCGCAGACGGCGTCTCCTCCGCCTTGCGCTTGGCGAGTTCGGCTTTCTTGAGCGCCTCCATCAACAGGCTCATGGTGGCACCACTACTTCGATAGAGTTTCGTCGGCCGCCGGTGACGACTCGGCGGTATTGCTGCCTTGCGATGTTTCAGGCAGGTATTGCTGGAATTGCTTCAGGTCGGCAGTGAGCGCAGCGTTGCGCATGACCGTCGGCCGCAAAAAGATCACCAGTTCTGTTTTCGTGAACTCATCGTTCTTGTAACTGAACAGGTGCCCGATCCACGGCAGGCTCGACAACAGCGGCACACCGGCCGTCGATTTCGTCGCGCGGTTTTGCATCAAACCGCCGAGCACGACCACCTGCCCGCTGTCCACTTTCAGCAGTGATTCCATTTCGCGGATTTGTATTTCCGGGATGAGGTTGTCGTAACTTGCGAGATCTATCGTCGTCGCCGAGGTCAGATTTTCCAGCGCCGCGAGTCGTGGCGCGGGATCCACGGCGTAGCCGGTAATTCGTGAGATCGTCGGACGTACATTGACGGTCACCCGATCGTCCTCAGTAATTTGCGGCGTCACACTCATGACCAATCCGACGGGAACGGTATGAACGACACTGGTGTAGGTGACTTTGCGCGCGGATGTATCGGTGGCGTCTTCAACATCGCGCGTAACAGTGAAATAGACTTTTTCGTCCACAACTTTCAGCAGCGCGGTTTGATTGTTCAGCGCCATGATCTTCGGGCTTGAAAGCACTTTTACATCGCCGAACTGTTCCAGCATCTTGAGCGCGGAAAACACCGAACCCGATCCTCCGGTCGCCTTGTCGTATTGAAGGACCAGGGCCGGCGGCGTGCTCAGGTTCGCACCCAGCATGTTCGACGCGATCGACGCGCTGCCGGATTCAGACACCGCGCTCCAGTCCACGCCTGCCTGATACTGGTTGCTCAATTCGACTTCGACGATCGTTGCCTCAACCAGTACCTGGCGTTGCACATTGGCCATCAAGCGATCGATGAATGCCTGAACCTGCTCGTGCTGGCGTGAAGTCGCGCGCACGGTCACGATGCTGGACAACGGGTTGGCGATGACCGCAGCGTCGCTCCCCGCGCCCAAAATACCGGTGATGTTCTGAACCAATAACTCCCAGAAATTGTTATTGGTGGCGATGGTCACTTCCGTGTTCGATTTGTTTCCGGACGAAGATGATCCGCCGCTGCTCTGGTTCACCGTTCCGCCGGTGGTCGCGATTTCCGTCGCCACGCTCACGACGCTCTTTGCTTCGCGCGTCATGTTGATGTAATCGATCTTGTACGTACGAACATGCGGCAAATCGGGAGAGACAACGAGATTCGGCCCGATCACGTCGTAACGCAAACTGACCTGCTCGGCGATGCGATTGAGAATTTGCGGCAACGTTTGTTTGACGGCGTTGAGCGTGACCGTTCCTGAAACGTTGGGATGGATGTCGAGATTCAACTTGGCATCGCGCGCGAGGGTAAACAGCAATTCCTTGACCGGAACGTCTGTCACCGTCACCGAAAATGTTTCCTGGGGCGGCGCGGGCTTCGGCGCAGGAACAAACGGCGACTGCTGTACCGGCGTCGGAATATCGCGCGGCGCGGCGGGAGTGCGATTCAGATGCGCAGGCGATGGCGCGGGTTGATGAGTCGCGGCGCACCCGGCAATGGCGATGCCGAGAAAGGCAAGCAGCATGGACCGAAATTGCTGAAGTAGAGAAAGCGTTCGAGAAAGGTGCGTCATGTCTTGCGGTCACTCACCGCAGCCCGAGTCTGTTCGATGCTGCGGATCTTGGGTTCAAAGCGCAGCAGCTCCGCCGGCAACGCTTTTAGCGCAGCCTGCGCCGCGCTTTGGCTCTCGAAATCTCCCAGCATCACGCCGTACGAACCCTGACCATTCCGGCCGGACTCAACCACGTACACGTGTTCCGCGACCGACCCTAGGACCGGCGCGTCCAGAAACTGCTCGAGATCGTTCAATGCATCGGCATTCGCCTGAAAAATTTGAATAGTCAGGCGCTTCGGGTCGGTCTTCAGCAACCATTGCGCCGCTATCCCCTGGAGCTGTTCGAGGCGCTGCCCGAAGTCCACCACCGTGGTTACGGCCGGCTGTACCGGCTCCGGGGCGCCAGGCCAGACCGTTAGCCCCACCGCCGCAGTCACCAGCGCCAGTCCCGCCGTCCCGACAACCCAGGCCGGAGGCCGGGTCCGCACTGCCGGCGGCGCGGCAGGAGGCTTTGCGGTCTCGTACTCACTGTCTCGTATCGCGGCCTGCACATGGGACTGATCCACGATTGCAGACCCGGCGGCGAATGCGGCCAGAAGAGATTTGTCCGCCAAGATATTGATTCGGCGCATCAATCCATGCGAGGCACCGGCCAGAGCCGCCACTGCTTTGGGGTCAAACAGATTGCCGGTGGGATGCCCGACCCGGCGCAAGCGGTGGCGCAGATAGTCGGCAACCTGATCCGACGGCAACGGCTGAAGATGAAAGCTGTGGGTGATTCGTTCGCGCAGTTGCCGGATGCGCGGGTCGGAGAGCAGTGTTTCGAGTTCCGGCTGTCCAAACAGCACGATTTGCAGCAGTTTCTCGCGCTCCGTTTCCAGATTGGTCAGCAGACGGATTTCCTCGAGCGTGTCGAGCGGAGCGCCCTGGGCTTCTTCAACGAAGACAACGACGCGCCCTCCCTTCGCATGCTTGCGCAGCAGCGCGCGCTGCAACGCATTCTGGACATCGAGGCGTGACGCGGTCTTGGCGACGCGCAGGCGCATTTCCTGCGCAATCGCGTACACGACGTCCGCCGGATCGATGCGGGGATTGCTGAGAAATACGACGTCGATTGAATCCGGCAGGCGCGTTTGCAGCATCCGGCACAACATGGTCTTGCCGCTACCGACCTCGCCGACGACCTTGACGATCCCTTCACCGTGCGTGATCGCATACACCAGCGCCTCCAGCACGTCGCCCCGTTGGGCGCCGCCATAGAAAAGCTGCGTGTCCGGCGTGATGCCGAACGGAGGATGATCCAATCCGAAATGTGTGTGATACATGCGGCCAGGCGCGAGTCGCGGTGCGGGACAAAACCGTTATCGGTTCCTGGGTCGGGAACTTGGAGCAAAACGGCGTGGCGGCGCCGCGCTAGCGGCCGGCGGGAAACCCTTGCTGTCGCCAGGCTTCGTACACAATGACGGCGACGGCATTGGACAGGTTGAGGCTGCGGCTGTGTTCGAGCATCGGAACGCGGATGACCTGCTCGCCCGGCACGGCAGCAAGCACTTCTGCGGGCAGTCCACGCGATTCCGGCCCGAACAGAAAGACATCGCCCGGCTGATAGGTCACCGCGTCATACCGGGTTTTCCCCTTCGTCGAACAGGCGAAGACACGCGCCGCGTCGAGCGAGGCATAACAATCCTGCAAAGAATTCCATTCCCGGACGGAGGCGTATTCGTGATAATCCAGCCCGGCGCGCCGCAACTTGGTGTCATCGAGACGAAACCCGGCCGGATGCACGATATGCAGCTGGGCACCGGTATTCGCACACACGCGTATAATGTTGCCGGTGTTCGGGGGTATCTCGGGTTCGAGCAGGACGATATGGAACATGATCAGCGTATGAGCACGACGGCACAGAACAACGAAGCCATGCTTGCCAGTGAGTTTTGCGGCATGAAGTTTAACACGCCGCTGGTGCTGCTTTCGGGGTGCGTCGGCTTCGGCGAGGAATACACCCGCGTCCAGGGGTTTTCGAATCGTGATGTCGGTGCCGTTTGCCTCAAGGGCACGACGCTGAAACCCCGCCTCGGCAATGCGCCGCACCGCGTGTGCGAAACGCCCGCGGGCATGCTCAATTCGATTGGTTTGCAGAACCCCGGCACGGAGCAGGTGGTGGACCAGATTCTGCCGACCCTGGATTTCACCGAAACCCGTTTCATCGCGAATGTTTCCGGTTCAACCGTCGAGGAGTACCGCGAAGTCACGCGGCTGTTTGATCGCTCCAATATCGACGCCATCGAAATCAACATTTCCTGCCCGAACGTGAAGGAAGGCGGCGTGGTCTTCGGCAACGATCCCGCCATGTCGGCGCGTGTGGTTGCCGCGTGCCGCGAAGTCACCAAGAAACCGTTGATCGTGAAGCTTTCGCCGAATCAAACCGACATCGCGCACAACGCGCGGCTTTGCATCGATGCGGGCGCCGATGGCTTCGCCGTAATCAACACGCTGATGGGCATGGCGATCGACATCGAAGAGCGCGTGCCGGTCATCGGCAACAATCAGGGCGGACTGTCCGGCCCGGCGATCAAACCGATTGCGCTTTTGAAAACACATCAGGTGTATCAGGTCTGCAAGGCGCACGGCATCCCGATCATCGGTCAGGGCGGCATCGTCACCGCGCAAGACGCGCTGGAATTCCTGATCGCCGGTGCAAGCGCCGTCGGCGTGGGAACGGCGCTGTTTTACGATCCACTGGTCTGCAGGAAAATCAACGCCGGGATCGTGGAGTACCTGACACGGCACCAGCTAAGCAACGTGGCACAGCTGGTCGGCACGCTGAAGGTGCATTCCAAGGTCGTCGGGTGCGCCAACTAGCTCGACGTGCAGCGCTGATCGGGTGCGCCGCGAGCATCACAACGTTTCTGATTCTCGCGTGCACTGCCTGCACATCACATCAAGTCGACATTACTCCCCGTTTAGCCACCGCTCAGAATTCAATCGAGTTTCACAGCACGATGAGTTTTGCCGAGGACGGAACGCCGTCGTTCGGAAACACGCTGGCATCTCGTCCGAAGTCTCGTGGCGACTCCTACTATCACGTACTCTTTGACGGTTCACGGCCAGTTCTGGCGGTACTCGTTCTTGTCGTCGGCGAAAATAGAGCAGACTGGTCCCAACCAGTGACCACGATCTTTCGTTGGATGGGAAAAGGTTTCGACGTCGGAGCCAAATTCGCGGAATCAACGCTCAAAGGCGACTGCGTCTCAAGCAAGGACTGGCCTACCATTCCGGAACTCATATTCGACGGATTCGTCTGCGCAGCCATCGGCGTAGCGGGGATTGCCATAACGACTACGGGTGGCTTTATGATTGGATCCGCGATCAGCCTGCCCGATTTTGCAGCGCAGTTTGATCGCTCGCTGGATCCCACGCGTGAACGTATCGTAATGGCAGTACGGCTGAGCTATGACGAGTTGTCACGTTTGAAGGAATATTCGTTTGAAATTCCGGACGAAACCGCGTGGCGTCGCGTCGTGACCACCCGCTGTCTGTATCCTGATGCCCGCCGTTTACCGGTCGATTGCACCGTAGACAGCGCGTCCGACAAAGCATCGCGCAAACTACATACCGACATTTAGAAAGTCAGTAACGCCAACCGGTACATGGTCGTGCTAACCGGCCACCAGCCCAAAGCGGTAATTCATTGATTTGACAGCCGGCCAAACGCGTTTCTATTTGAACCTACACCCCGCACTGACGCCTTAAAGAATTTGTCTTTGTGACGGATAAAAAGGGGATGAAGACCACCTCCAAAACCGTGGTTTTGGCGGGCTTTGCGGCCCTGTTGGTCCTACTTGTCAGTTTGCTGCTGATCTGGATCCGGAGCGTGAGCTCCACCATGGATCGCATTGAAGCCATCGCTCGCGAAACGCGCGAGCAGGAGCTGATGTTTACCATGCGCGACGCGGCGCATAAGCGTGCGCTCTCGTTATTTCGCATGGTATCGATGGATGATCCCTTCGAACGGGACGATGAGTATCTCAAGTTCAAGGAGTACGCCGGCGAGTTTCTTGGCGCACGTGACGAGCTGCTTGCGAAATTTCTGGACAAGACCGAACGCCCGCTCTGGGAGCGGGTTGCGCCTTCCGTCACGAATGGCGCCATGGTTCAAAACCAGGCCATTGAGCTCATTCAGGCCGAGCGCTTCAACGACGCGCATCGCCTGCTGCACGACAACGTTATGCCGATTCAGGAATCGGTAATGGTTCAGCTAACCGACATGTTGCGTGTCGCACAAGACACCGTTCAGAGGGAAGTCCAAAACACGCTCGACAATAACCGGACAACGTTCATCGCAATCGTGCTCCTCGGCAGCGGCGCAGTGGTGATCGGAGCATTGATTGCGTTTTTTGTAATTCGGAGGTCTTCATCCGCTGAATTTGCACTGCTCGAACAATCTCAGCGCCTGCAAATGCTGTACGCCACCATTTCGTCAACCGGATTGACACTTGAGGAACAGATCAACGCCATTCTGAAGAAGGGTTGCGAGTTTCTCGGCATGGAGGCCGGAAGCGTTTCCCGCGTAGATCGTGACGCCAAGTCAAGTACCAGCGTGTACGCTTGCAGCGTATCCGACCTGACTTTCCTTCCGGGTACAGTGATTCCTCTGCAAGACTCATACTGTTCGTTTGTAGTGAACTCAGCGAGCCCGGTTGCGCTGGCTCAAATCGCCCAGTCGTCTTACCGCGATCACCGCAGCTGTTCTCCCGCGGCGTTGGAAAGCTACATTGCGGTCCAACTCAACGTTGGAGGCACTCTCTACGGTACCGTCAGTTTTTCCGCGCGCAATCCCCGCCCCGCGCCGTTCAATGTTCGTGACATTGAGTTGGTTCAGCTGATTGCAAGCTGGATCGGCGTCACTGTCGAGCGCGTGATAGCACAACAGGAGCTGAGCGAGGCCAAGGAAGCCGCAGAAGGGGCCAGCCGCGCAAAGAGCGCGTTTGTCGCCAACATGAGCCACGAAATTCGCACACCGCTTACGGCGATCGTCGGTTATGCCGAATCACTGGCAGATCCGACGCTTACCGCGGACAACCGCACCAAGGCCGTCAAGACGGTGATTCGCAGCGGCCAGCACCTCGCGCAAATCATCAATGACATTCTGGATCTTTCGAAAATTGAAGCGGGTCAGCTGCAGGTTGAGCGCATCGACATGTCCCTTGCCGAAGTATTTACGGAAGTTGAATCCGTCATGACGATGCAGGCTCGCGACAAGGGCCTGGAATTCAAAATCAACTTTTTCTTTCCGCTCCCGGAAAAAATTCACAGCGACCCAATGCGCTTCAAGCAGATCCTCCTCAACCTCTGCTCGAACGCAATCAAATTCACACCCACGGGTCGAGTGGATGTGAATGTTTCTTTTGATTTCTACTCGCGTCGTCTGTTGACGCGTGTTTGCGATACCGGCATCGGTATGACGGACGAAGAAAAGCGACGACTGTTCAAGCCGTTTTCGCAAACGGACATTTCCAACACGCGCCGCTTTGGCGGCACGGGCCTCGGGCTGTGGATTTCACAGCAGCTCGCCGCGAATCTCGGCGGCGGCATCGATTGCGTCAGCGAAAAGGATGTCGGCAGCGAATTCGAGGTCTGGGTCGACATCGGTGATCGAGTTCCGAATCTGGTCGAGGCGTTTGCGGCACCGACTCCGGTCAGCGTCGGCGCCGTCGTGATTCCGGCGTTGGCAGGATACATTCTCCTGGCCGAGGACAGCCCGGACATTCAGGATCTCATCGCTTTTTATACCAATCGAACCGGTGTCAAGCTTGAAGTCGTGGACAACGGACAAAAAGCAGTTGAGCGCGCGCTCACCCGTGATTTTGATCTGATCCTGATGGACGTACAGATGCCGGTGATGGATGGGCTTTCGGCGACGACCTTGCTGCGGCGCTCCGGCTATGCAGGCGTAATTGTATCGCTAACCGCCAACGCACTGCGCGAGGATCGCGAGAAATGCCTGGCCGCAGGCGCCAACGAATTCGTCAGCAAGCCGATCGACGTGGGCATGTTCTACAAAACGCTGCAAAAGTATCTGAAAATGCGCGAGGCTGCGGCTGCACCGCAGCCCAACCCATTGGCCGATTTGAACGACGATCCGGATTTCAAGGATCTCGTGCAGAAATTCCTGTCCGGCCTGCCCGCGATGCTCAAGGAAGTTCTCACGACGTCGGAACAAAAATCCTGGGAATCACTCCGTTCCGTCATTCACCGCCTCAAGGGATTGGGTGGCGGTTTTGGTTATCCGGAAATTTCGGAGGCTGCCGCCGTGTTGCACGAGGAACTGCGCAATGGCGTGCACGATCGCGTGGATGAACGGGTTGCGGAAATCCGGCGTCTTATAGAATCTGCCTGTGCAGATACCCCGCATGCCGCCTGATATGATGCACCCGAAAATCTCAGCATTGATTGCAGATGATGTTGTCGCCAGCCGCGAGTTGTTGCGTCAGATGCTGGCCAAACTCGGCGTTGACGTCGCGGCAATCGCTTCGGACGGACCCCAAGTCATCACCAAGCTCAAATCACAGCGTGTCGATGTCATTTTTCTGGACATCGACATGCCCGGACAATCCGGGCTCGACGTGCTGCGCGAATTAGGTGCGTCCGGTCCGATGCCGTGGGTCATCATGGTGAGCGGTCATAGCACGATGGACAACATCAAGACCGCAATTGATCTCGGCGCAAAGGGCTTCGTCGTCAAGCCCTACAGCATGGCCAAGATCAAACAGGTGCTGGAACGATTTGAGAGCGAACGATCTGCCTGATCAGATTTGCGTCCTAGTGAACGCGTTCTGATCGATAGCCGGCCTTGGAAACCATTTGTTCCAGCTGCGCCAGGTCAGGAATCACCGCCGAGACATCCTTCACCGAGACTGACTGCAATTGCAGCTTGTCGGCGTCGCGGTCTGCAAGCGTGGCGATGTCATCGCGGGACAAATTTACAAGGCGCGGATTGCCGCGAATCACGATTGCGAAAAACTGCAGCTGGTCGCCACTGTTCACTCCGTTGAGGATGGCAATTCGGTGACCGGCCCCGGGGTTTTCACTATCGACACCGGTTGCGCGCTCAAAAGACACTACCGGAATTCGCAGTCCGCGCCATTCCATCGTGCCCAACAACCAGGAGGGCGCATCGCCGACCTGCTCGGGCTCGGAAAAATGCACGATCTCCGCAACCGCGGTATTGGGGACGAGCAGTGTCGCTGCGTCCGTATTCACCAGTTGCCCGTGGATGACTTCGTTTTGGCGTGCCATGGGTCGACTCTCGCATCTATATCGTTGGCAGGTTAACGGCTCTTGGAGCGATAACGTTTAACAAGCTCCCGGGCCAGTTCTTCGGGCGTGCCACTGTACGTGACGTACCCCGATTTTCGTGCGTTGTCCGGCATGCTGCTGATGACACAGCTTTCGGGCTCCTGGGCCCAGATCGTGCCGCCGAATTCGCCGATCGCATGGCATCCGCGCTCACCGTCATTGCCCATGCCGCTGAAAATAATCGAGCAGCAACGCTCGCGGAAACGTTCGGCCATGTCTTCCATGACGAAATCGATGCACGGGCTGTAAATGGATTCACCCTTGGGTTCGAGCTGTACGCGAGCCTGGGTGTCAAATACCATTCGAAAATCCACAGGCGCCAGAAGCACTTGGTTGCGTGCCAATGTCATTCCGGCCGACGCCACGGTGACTTTCAGTGGCGTGATGCGATCAAGCTGTTCGGCCAACAGGTCCAGGTGGCTCGCGCCAATGTGCTGCGCCAATACAAAGGCGATCGGCAGATCATCCGGAATCTTGCTGAGGAACTCGCGCACCGCCAGCGGACCGCCGAGCGACGCGCCGAGTACCCACAATTCGGTGACAGGATCCTTGATAAGCCCCGCCGCAGGCGGACGTGGGCGATCGAGCGAGCGTGTCGGACGCGGTGCCGCAGTGGCCTTACTGCGCGCGGGCGCCGGAGACGGTGGCGGTCTGGGTTTATATTCAGGTTTGACTTCCGGTTTGGGCTCGACGCGGGGTTCGGGTCTGGCCTTGGCAACGGGCTTAGGCGGCGGAACGGGTCTGCGCCGTTTAGTCAGCGCCCAGAGCTTTCCGGCCAACCGAAACCCCCACTCGGGGTTGGCGGTATTGACAACAAAATCCGTCGTCGCGTTGTCGTTGAATAAAATGGGAAGCGTCGCGGATTCGAGCAGATTCTCCAGAATGTCGAGAACCTGTTCCGCCGATTCGTCGAGATCCACCAGGATCACGTCAGCCTTCAGCGCGTCGACCGTTTCCAGCGCCTCTTCGCTGATACGGAAACGGCCCGCAACCATCAGGCCGTTGCTTTCCAGAACCTTTGCAAGATCCGAAATTCGACGTTCAGATGTGTAAAGAAGTGCAACGCGCAGGGGACTCGTTAGATCGCTGTACTTATCATCCACGCTCATTGAGTAACTTACTGATGTTTTCCAGCAGTTCGTTGTCCTGATACGGCTTGCCCATGTACATGTTCACGCCGATCGCCATAGCGCGCTCACGGTGTTTGTCACCAGTACGCGACGTAATCATGATAATCGGAATTCCCTTGAGGCGCGCGTCGTTTCTGATCGCAGTGGCCAATTCGTAGCCATCCATACGGGGCATTTCGATGTCCAGGAGCATGACATCCGGGATGCGCTCCTGAAGCTGGGCCAACGCGTCCACGCCGTCCTTCGCCAACATGGTCTCGAACTCATGCCGCTTGAGCAGGCGCTCCGTCACGCGGCGAACCGTAATCGAGTCGTCGACCACCATGACAGTTGTCGTCCGCACTTCTTGCGGCGGAGCAATTTCCTCGTCACGCGCAGTATGGGCCAATCCGGAACGGGTCAGCGATGCAATATCGAGAATGAGCGCGACGCTTCCGTCACTCAGGATGGTGGCGCCCGAGATTCCATTAACCGTGCTGACCTGCGGACCGACAGCCTTGATGACCACTTCCTGTCGGGCAACGATCGACTCAACCCACAATGCCACGCGATGATCCGCCGCGCGCGCCAGGATCAGCGGCGTCTTGATGTTGTCGGTTGGAACAACGGCGTTCGAAACATTCAACAACCGTCCGAGATGCATGAATCGGTAGTTGTGACCTGCATACTCGTATGTCGGGTGTTCGGTTTCGTTCAGGTTTGCCAATTCATCCCGCGTCACGCGAACGACGCCGTCAATCGATGACAACGGAATGGCATAGGTATGCTCGCCTGCGTTCACCATCAACGCCTGGTTGACGGATACGGTCAGCGGCAGGCGGACGGTAAACGTCGTTCCTGCCCCATGCTTCGAATCAATATGCAGCGTGCCGTTGAGCTGGCGGATCTCGTTATTGACGACGTCCATACCGACACCGCGTCCGGAAATCTGGGTCACTTTCTTCGCGGTCGAAAAACCGGACTCGAGCACGAACTGCATGACTTCGTTGTCGCTCATGTCCGCCGCGGCGACCATCAGGCCGCGCTCAATGGCTTTGGCGCGGATCGCATTCAGATCCAGACCACCACCGTCGTCGGAGATTGACAGAACAATTTCCGGACCTTCGCGCCAGAAGCGCAGGTGGATTGCGCCCATGGCGGGCTTGTTTGCCTTGGCACGCGCGGCCGGCAATTCAATGCCATGGTCCACACCGTTACGCAGCATGTGTTCGAGCGCGGGCGTCAGACGACCCAACACCGAGCGGTCCATTTCGCCTTCGGCGCCGATCACTTCCAGTTCCACTTGCTTGCCCACTTCCTTCGCCGTCTGGCGCACGATGCGGCGCAAACGCGGCACCACGCTGGAAAATGGAACCAGGCGCGTGCGCATCAATCCGTCTTGCAGGGTCGTCGTGACACGCGACTGCTGCAGCAGCAAAATTTCAGATTCGCGAGTCAGGTTGTCGAGCATCTTTTGCACGCTGCCAAGGTCGCCGACGGTTTCCACCAGGCTTCGAGACAGCTGTTGCATGTTCGAGAAACGGTCAAGTTCGAGCGGATCGAAATCCTCGTTTCCGCCACCGCCGCCGCCTACCGTGTCGCCCGCTTTTTCGTAGCGGAACAGGATTTGCGCTTCGGCTTCGATTTCGAATTTGCGCAACTGTTCGCGCAAGCGGTTCACGGTCTGCGACAACTCAACGAGATTGAAGCGTATCGAGTTCAGTTGCAGTTCGATTCGTGATCGATAGATTGAAACTTCGCCTGCGTTATTGACCAGTCCATCGAGCAAACCGAGCGAAACACGAACCTGCTCTTCCGCGGCTTTCGCCTTGGCTTCGGCTTCGGCGAGTACAGAGCGCGCCGCGGGCGCTTGCTCGCGGGTCTGCATCAATGCCTCGAGGGCCTTGTTGTCGACTTCCGCCTCGGTCTTCGCGGCGGGCTGTTTCGTCTGGATCACGTCCTGCGGCTCGGCGGCGACAGGTGAGGCCTCGATTTCCTCGGCTTCCGGCGCGGGTGCAACCGGCTCGGCTTCAAGTCCGACGGCCTGGCGAATTCGTGAGATCAACCTCTCGGCGCTGGGCAATGGAGCCTTGGCGCGAACCTTTTCGAGCGCGCCACCCAGCCAGTCGTAGGCCGTATGCATCAGCTCAATCAGTTGCGGATTTGCACGCATGCGGCCTTCGCCGATACTTTCGAGAATGCTTTCAATGTTGTGGCTCAGGTCACCGACCGGCGTGACACGCGCCATGCGCGCGCCGCCCTTAAGTGTGTGCAGCGCTCGCTGGATTTCCGAAATGATCGCCTTGTTGTTCGCATCCTTGCTCCAGCGCGCAACAAGATCGTCAAGCGCGTGCAGGATTTCATTGCCTTCCTCGAGGAACACGTCGACAAGATCTTCGTCGTACTCGACGGCAACAGTTTCTTCCGCCTCGGCGACGGAAGGTGCGGGCGGCGTTGGTTCCGGCGCGCGCGGGAAGGGAATGACTTCGGCCTGTTCCTCAACCGGTTCGAATCTTTCTGGCGCGGCCTCAATGACGTCAATCGGCGTCACCGCCACGGGCTCATCCTCGATAACGTCGACCGGCGTTACTTCCACCGCTTCGATCTCGATGACTTCATCAGCGCTGCCGCCGTCGAAGTGTTTGAGTCGATTGAGCAGCTCTGCGAAGTCGGAAAACGGCGTACCGTTGCGCAGTGCATCGACGCTATGGCTGATCCAGTCCTGTGCCGACTGCACCAGTTCAAACAGCGGTTTGTTCACTGCCAGCAGCCCATCGACGACGCGAGTCAGTAACGTTTCGACGCTGTGGCTGACATCGCCAATTGGCGCGATGTTCGCCATACGTGCGCCACCCTTCAGCGTGTGCAACGCGCGTTGCAGTTCTTCGACCATGCCGCGGTCGGATGCCGCGTTTTGCCAGCGCGACATGATGTCGTCAATCGTGGCGAGAATCTCGGTGGCCTCATCGAGGAAAATTCCGGTGAGCTCCGCGTCAGCTTCACTGTCGCGCGGCGGCGGCGCAGCTTCCAGTACCTCTTCAGCTTCGGACGCGCGGAGGGCTGCAAACGACTTGATGAACGAATCCAGCTCTTCGATCAGGCCGGCCGGGTAATCAAGAACGCTATGGCCCTTGATGATATCAAGGGCATCATTCAACCATTCGTGCGCGCGGCGCAGCACTCCGAACACGCTCTCCTGCTGTTTTGCCGCGTCGATCACGGCGGCAATGAGTTGCGAGGCCGACGTGCATACCTGTGCAACCGCGGCAAGATTCGCGACCCGCGCTCCACCCGCCAGCGTGTTCAGGCGACGACGAATTTCATCGGGAAGATCCTTCTGATCCGGAATCGCGGCCCAGACATCCAGCGCCGCCATATTCTTCGCAACGGCATCAGCCGCTTCGAGCAGGAAGACGTCAACCAGTTCGGCGTCAACCGGCGCAGCCGACGTAGCCTCCGCCGTGAATTCCATCGGTGCCGCAGACAACCGCTCACCCTGACGCTGGGTTTCCTCAGCACGGAGCACCTTGACGCGGGACAACAGCGTTTTTTCGGTCGGTCGCAGCGGCGACAGATTTCCAAGCTGACCGATTGCATCCCGAAAATACGCGATGCTCTCGACCATGACATCCTGCGCAGCCGGCCCAATGGCCGTGCGGTTTTCAAACATCGCCTTGGCAAGCTTTTCGAGCGCATCGGCCAACTCGGCAATGGCGCCGATGTTGGCCAGGTGCGAACTGCCGGTCAGTGTATGCAGCGCTCGAATTACGCTCTCATTCACGTTGCAGGGTGCAGTCGCGTTCCGGCACTCGGCGATAAAATTGTCCAGCGCCGAGAGATGCGCGTGCGCTTCGTTCGCGAATATCTCTGCCAGGACCGGATCGATTGAATCCGCAGATTCTTCTTCCGCGACCGTTGCCGGCTCCGGTTCGTCCGCAAAGACGAGTTCGTCGGACACGGTGATTTCTTCGACCAGCGGGGCCTCTTCCGCGACAACCGGTTCCGACGCGATAATTTCCGGCTCCTGTGCCGGAGTGGCGTCAAGCGTAATTTCTTCAACCACCGGCGTGGCTGGCGCGGGCGTTTCGGTCTGTGCGACCGAGGCAGCCGCGGGCTGCGCCGTACGCTTCAACGGCGGTTCGCCGCGCGCGATCCGATGTGCGTTTTCGATCAGGGGCGCAACGAGGACACCACCACTGGTGTTGGCGCGCAGTTCTTCGATGAGTTTGGGCAACAGCTCCGCAGCTTCTTCGAGTACGTCAAATACGGCAGGCGTTGCCTGTACCGTGCGATCAATAACCCGGTTCAGCATGTTCTCGACGGACCACGCGAATTCGCCGATCTCCATGGCGCCGACAATGCGCCCACTGCCTTTTACGGTGTGGAACGATCGACGCAACGTGCGCAGCGCGTCGTTGTCTTCCAGGTTCCTCTTCCACGCGACAAGATTCGTATTGATGCTCGCGGACTCTTCGGTGGCCTCTTCGAGAAAAATCTCGCGGACTTCCTCGTCGACTTCCGGCGGCAGCGCGGACGCCGCGGCAGGCTTCGGCGGCGCAGGCGCGGGTTGGGCTTTTTTCGCCTCAACAGGCGGCGCGGGTTCCGCTGATTTCTTCTTTGATTTCTTTTCTTTCGTCGCTTCTTTGGTGTCTTTCGATATTTCCTTGGCGGGTGCCGTTTTGGGCGGAGCCATGTCCGGAATGTCAGCAACAGATCCCATGCCTGCCGGAACCTGCATGCCCAGTTTGCGCAGCGCATCGGCCGCCAGTACCAGGCTGTTGTTGGAGCCGATCGGGTCGTCTTCCACGTTTTCCAGGAAGTACTCGACACCGGTAATCGCATCGGCGAGGGCGTCCAGTTGCTGCTGTTGGATCTCGACACGTGTCGCCAGGATCTTTTCGCTGACAAATTGCGACGCCAGCGACAGTAGATCTGCGGCTCGGCTATATCCCATTACCGACAACGCGCCCTTGATGTCGTTTGCGAGCGCTGGCACCGGCTCGAGAATGTCGAACGCGCCAGGCGAGGCGAGGAACTGAACGATATGATCCTTGATCTTGGCCAGGACAACGCGAGCTTCACCGACCGTATGATTGACCAGTGCGCGATATTCGCTATCGGGCAACGGCGATTCGGTACGCTCCTCGTTGCTGTCCGGAACTTCGGAGTCGCCGCGATGCAGGTTGGTCAGTGACGACTCAACGTACAGCAAAGTGCTGGCGATGTTCATGACCGCGTCGTCCGACAGCGGTCGTACGCCGTCGAGCAACTCTTTCAGTACCGCTTCCTGATCCTTAACAGACTTTCGCAGTTTGCCCAGCCCGAGAATTCCGAGTGTGTCGGCGATGGTGCGAAGTTTGGTTGCCACCGGTTCGAGTTCGGCAATCGGATGGTCTTTGGAACGAACGAACAGATCGATGGCATCCTTGAGTGACAGTACGTCCTCGCGAATGGCGCCCGCGACATTGTCCATGACACCGGAACCTGCACCCAGCAGGTCACCTTGTGTCCTGCTCAGGTCGCCTGCGGTGGGCAACAGCTCACGCAGCTTGAATCGTTTCTGGATTTCAGACGCACGGGTCCCGGGCGTGCCGGCCTGCGCAACGTAAAAGAGCAGATTCTTCAACAGATCGGTCGGGCGATCCTTCTCGATCGCGGAATCGCCTCCGGAAACAACGCGCTTGATCTGGCGGTCGATCTGTCCCATCAGCGACTTGATCGAAACCGTGCTATCGATGGCCTTGTCGGCGAGCGCTTCCACCACGCCTTGCGCAATCCACCACAGCTGGCGGGCAGGCGCGCTGCGCGAGGCGGATTCCAGCTGCGAAATTACGAACGACAGTTTGCGCAGGTGTTTCGTCGATTCCGCATCGCGGAACCATCCAAGCAGCGCGGTCTGGAAAACGGTGCGCAGCTTCTTGGCGGTCGGGCGAATGTCAGCAGGGGCTTCCGCATCCGGACTTCCGTCCGGATAGATTTCGAGATCCGGGGAAAACATGCTGCTTTCTGAAAGCAGGTGTTGCCCGTAGGCCGCACGAATATCGTTGAGCAACGAAAGCAAAACGATCGGCTGATCCGGATTGCCAAGTCGCAAATGTTCAAGGTAGGCGGGCAATTGCAGTATGCCGCGCGTCAGCGTTTCAAAAGCATCCTGCGCCTGCTTCACCTGGCCGTTTTTCAAGGCGCGGGCAAGGTTTTCCATTTCCTCGGAAAGCAGCGCGGGGCCGAATAATTCGACGATGTGCAGTGTGCCTGTGATCTGGTGCAGGTTCGCGATGATGAAGTCAAGCTTCGCGGCTTCCTGCTTCTCAACATAAACCTCGAGCGCCTGACGCACGTTGTCGAGCGTTTCGCCAATTTCACCCTTGAGCCAGTTCAGGGCTTTGATATCAATTGAACCGGATGCCATGCTCACGTCCTACACCACTGTAGAAAGTTTCTGATATGCGAGCGTGTCGTCGTCGCCCGCGCGTTTTAGCTGCGCGTGATTCCAGCGCAGGATTTCCCCGGCGCCCAAAACCAAAAGGCCGCCCGGGAGCACATGCTCCGCAATGCGGTTGCAGACACGCGCCCGCGTGTCATTGTCGAAATAGATCAATACATTCTGGCAAAACGCCACATCGACCATCCCGACATGACCTGTATCGGTGCGTTCCTCAACAAGGTTAATCGGCACGAACCGGACCACGCTCCGGAGCCGTGTATTCACCTCGTAGCTGTCCGTATCCACCGGGTCGAAATAGCTCTCGATTTGTCCTGCGGCCAGATTCGTCATCTGGCGCTTCGAGTAGACCCCCTTGCGTCCCACGTCGAGGGAGCTGCGACACAGGTCACTGCCGATAACCTGAACTTCAAGTGTCGATCCGGCATCCGCCACGGCATCCAGGGCCGTAATTGCGAGCGAGTAGCTCTCTTCACCCGTCGAGCATCCGGCGCTCCAAAGCGTGACCGGCTGTCCCGCACGGGACGGATCTTTTGCCACCCGGCCAACATAGTCGCGGACCAGGCGGAGCGAACTCTCGTGACGCATGAATCGTGTTTCGTGCAACGGCAGCAGCTGAATGAGGCCTTCCCATTCTTTTTGCCCGGCGGAACCGTCGGAAAGTAACTCATAGTATTCGCGACGGGATTTCGCCCGGCACTGTTGCATGCGCCGGCCGATGCATTGATCCAGGAAAGAGCGGCGAATGTGCGCGTCGCGCAATCCAATGCGCTGACTGAGCAATTCCACCCATTGCGTGAATTCCACGTCGTCGTTTGGAGCGGAGCTCATGTCGAAGTCTGCGTGTGCCGCAAGAGAACTTGCCATCGTTTACGCGCCTTCTTGTGCGTTCAACGGCACGCGAACGAGGCGCGCGGCCGAAGGTTCGCGCCGCGTATGCAGCGCGAACTTTTGCGATTACGCCGGCAGCTTGAAGCCCGAAACGGACTTACGCAGCTCGTTCGCCAGTTCGGCGAGGTTTCCGATCGATACCGCGGTTTCGTTGGTACCGGCCGAGGTTTGCGTGGTGACTTCCTGAATCACGTTCATCGTTTCGGAGATGCTGGTCGCCGCTGTGGCCTGTTGTTGCGCGGCGTCCGTAATGTTTTGAATGATGTCTGCGAGGTGGTGCGACACGGATTCAATTTCGGTCAGCGATTCACCGGCGTTTTGCGCCAGCTTCGCTCCGTTCACCACGCCCGACGTCGATTGTTCCATCGACGACACGGCTTCCTTGGTGTCGGACTGAATGGTGCGCACCAGGCTTTCAATCTGTTTCGTAGCGTCGGTGGCGCGTTCAGCAAGGCGTTGGACTTCGTCCGCGACGACCGCGAAACCGCGGCCCGCTTCACCGGCCATGGCGGCCTGAATCGCCGCGTTCAAGGCCAGAATGTTCGTTTGGTCGGCGATGTCGGAAATCAGTTCGATGATGTCGCCGATTTCCTGCGAGCTTTCACCCAGACGTTTAATACGCTTGGAGGTTTCCTGGATCGATTCGCGAATCGAGTCCATACCTTTAACCGTGTTTTGCACCGCCGTGGCGCCCTTGTTGGCGATATTAACGGCCTTTTGCGCAACCTCGGTGGATGAAATAGCGTTATTCGACACTTGTTCAATTGACGCTGCCATTTCGTTCACGGCCGCAGACACCGCGGTAATCTGCTGGGCTTGGTGATCGGAAGCTTCGGCAAGATGCATCGCCGTTGCCTGCGTTTCCTGGGCCGCCGCAGAGACCTGCACGGTCGTTTCGTTAATCGTGGTGACCAGTTTGCGCAACGCGTCGATGGCGAAGTTGATAGCGTCGGCGATGGCGCCCGTGAAGTTTTCGCTCACCGTCGCGTGGGTTGTCAGGTCACCGTCAGCGAGGCCGCCGATTTCATCGAGCAGTCGCATAATGGCTTCCTGGTTTTCCTTGTTCTGGCGTTCCGTTTCGCGGTTGCGGTCCTGCGTTTCACGCAGACGAACCTGCGTTTCCTTGTTCAGTTCGATACCCAGCAAGACGAGCATGGCAACCGCCAGCAGTCCGAACGCACCGCCCAGGGTTGATTGCGCGCCGCGCGATTCGCCGAGGCCGACGAAACCGGAGTTCAGGTCGGTGGTATCTTTCAGGAAGGCTTCTGATTCCGTGAACATCACGCTCGCGGATTCCTGCGCCTTGAACAGGTCCGGCGTCTTTTCCAGAATCTTCGTGACCAGCACGCTCACTTCCGAATACGCCTCGGTGACTTCCTGCAGTTTTTCCAGTGCATCGGGGTCGGAAATCTTTGCAATGCTCATCGTCTTGTTGCCCTTGAGCATCGCTTCGAGAACCTTGCCGAACAGTGCGGCGTCACGGCCGAATCGGTCGGCAGCGGTCGCGGCGCCCTGGCCACCTTGCAGGATCTTGCTGACGTTGAACGACATACGTTGCGACAACATCAACTGACGGGATGCGATGTAAACCTGCTGCGGTTTGGCGTTAATGTCGATCATGATCTGCACGACTTCGTCTGACAGCGCGAGCAGGTTCGGCATCGAGTTGTTGATGTGTGCGACAAATTCGTTGATCTGGCGGATCGCGCCTTCGGCTTTCAGAATCTGGTCAGCGCCGTCGCGGAAAGCAACCCAGCGCTTGGCCACCGCATCCAGGTTCTCACCAACCTTTTTCGGTGCCTTTGGAGTTCCCCTCTCGGAGTCGCCGTTCTGCAAGTTATCCAGAATGGTCTGGAAGCTGTTGCGCGATTCGCTCAGCAGCGGGAACGCTTCGACGTTTGCAGAGGAGGCTTCAGCCGCGTTCTTCACGATGTTCTGCGACAACACGCGGAGTTCGCCCGCTTTGGTGATGTATTCCTTATCGTAGCCGGACTGGATACCGACGTAGACGAAGGTGATGAACATCGCGAGGATGAATACAAGCAGGCCCGCGCCGAAGAGCGCCTGACGCTTGTTTTCCAATAATCGCTGGGCCATACCGCCGCCCACCGACATCGCTTGTTTCATTTTCGCGGTCTTCGCGCTGACGTTCTTCATACTCACGGCTCCCTAAGCCCAATGGGTCATTGTTCGGTAATTACGGCCTATGATGAGAAAGCTTTAGCAAAATCGCGGAATACGCCGCTACGCGGCGATTCGTATAAAGTCCGGATTTTCGACCAGCTCCCTGAAACTGAATACGTACCAGTCCACATCTTGTTGCTGGTAGGCTCCCTTCAGATATTGCGTGAGGGCTTCGTACGCGGCCCCGTTCATCTTCCGCACATGATCTTCGTGAAAGTGTTTTAGTCCTGCGACCTGATCGACCAGGAGCCCGGCGCTCAATTCGCCGTATTGGACGACCAGCACGCGCGAGCGGGCGTGTATCGTCACCGGCGGCTGACCCAGAAACTGCTTCAGATCGATGATCGGCAGCAACGTACCGCGGACATTCGCCATTCCGCGCACCCAACCTTTGGTGCCGGGAATAACAGTGAGGCGCGGGTAATAAAGGATTTCGTGGACGTCGTCCACGCCGGCCACCAGATTAACATCGCCGATTCGAAAACCGATTCCCGTCCACGGCTTTTTGATTTCGCGCTGCTGCGGCAAGCCTGCGGCCGAGCCCTGGTATTTTTCTTCCAGTGCGCGCAGTAACTCGAACGGATGGGAGTGTTTCGCCCGGCTCATAATTCTCAATCTCTCGGACTAGCCACCCATCGCGGTGCGAATTTTGCCGATCAGCTCCTGCTCATTCGCCGGCTTGGTGACGTAATCCTTGGCGCCTTGCCGCAAACCCCACACGCGGTCGGTCTCCTGATTCTTGGTCGTCACGATGATGACCGGGATATGAGCGGTTTCCGGATTCGTCGTCAGCTGGCGCGTGGCCTGGAACCCGTTCAGTCCGGGCATGACGATGTCCATCAGGACGAGGTCCGGCTTCCGTTCCTTGGCAACCGCGATACCCTGCTCACCGCTGGTGGCGGTGATGACGCTGTATCCGTTCTTTTCAAGCATCGTCTTCAACACGTGCACTTCCGTGGGTGAATCGTCGACGATTAAAACTGTGGCCATGGTCTTCTCCGTTTCAACAAATCTCGTTTGCGTGGTTCAGCGTTAACTACTTCTTGACGTACTCCTTGATCGCGCCAAGCAACTCCTCGCGGGTGAACGGCTTCGTCAGGTACTGATCGGAACCAACGATCCGGCCGCGCGCACGATCGAACAGCCCGTCCTTGCTGGTGAGCAAAATCACCGGCGTATCCTTGTAACTCTTGTTGCGCTTGATCAGCGCACACGTCTGGTAACCGTCCAGGCGTGGCATCATGATGTCGATGAAAATGATATCGGGGCGACTGTCGGTTATTTTCGACAACGCCTCGAATCCATCGGTCGCGGTGATGACGTCGCAACCTTCTTTCTTAAGTAAGGTCTCAGCCGTTCGACGAATCGTCTTGCTATCGTCGATGATCATTACCTTGATGCCGCTAAATCCGACTTCCTGACTTTCGCTCACTTCCGCCACCTCGTACGGCTGCTGCAATCGACCTCAAAGTCCCGCAGTTGCATAATGATCGCTGGCACATCCCGGACACGACCGGGTCACGGCCGATCCATGCGCGGACTGCCCGAACATCAACTGACGCGAACGCTTGCTATATTAACGACCGGTAACGGCGAGATATTTAACGCGATCATGAATCTGGCGCCTTCCATGCGGCAGAACCTAGCATCGTTCAGTTTATTTAGCACACTATTGGACTATATTCCATTTCACGCGTTGGGTATCGGCACGGAAGCGCGCCAACATTAGCGCGGCCCGGCGTGGCGTACAAAAACCGTGAGGAAGCTGTATCCATGGGCACAATTCAGGTTGCGTCAGTACCAAACCTTACCACCGCCCTCACAGGACCGTTGCTCGAGCTTGAGCGACACATTCTTGACCGCCAACCGGCGATCGAACACTGGTTTCGCGAGCAGTGGCGCAAGACGCCCGCGCCGTTTTATTGCTCGGTCGACCTGCGCAATTCCGGCTTTAAGCTTGCGCCGGTCGACACCAATCTGTTTCCCGGTGGATTCAACAATCTTAATCCGGCGTTTGAGACGCTGTGCATTCAGGCGGTGCAAGCGGCAACCGAGCGGGTCTGTCCGACGGCCGCGAAGATCCTGCTGATTCCGGAAAGTCACACCCGCAATTTGCATTACCTTGAAAGCGTCGCGAGCCTGGTGGACATCGTCGGTAAAGCCGGCTTTGAAGTGCGGGTGGGTTCCTTGATTCAGGATCTTTCCGCGCCGCAGAAAATCGACCTCCCTTCGGGCCGGCAACTGACGCTCGAACCGTTGAGACGCACGAAAAATCGCCTGCACCTGGCGGACTTCGATCCCTGTTCGGTGCTGCTCAATAACGATTTGTCGGACGGACGGCCCGCGCTGCTCGAAAACATTGAACAACCCGTCATCCCTTCGCCGAATCTTGGATGGTGGAGCCGATTGAAGTCTTCGCACTTCAATCACTATCGCGATGTCGCGCAAGAGTTCGCGGACCTGGTGGAAATCGATCCGTGGTTTTTTGATCCGCTGTTCCGCAACTGCGGCGAAATCGATTTCATGAAGCGCGAGGGTGAAGACTGCCTGGCGCGCAATGTGGACGTGTTGCTTAAGGCGATCCAGCTTAAGTACGACGAGTACAAACTGGACCGCAAACCCTTTGTCGTGATGAAGGCCGATCAGGGCACGTATGGAATGGGTGTAATGTCGGTCCATTCTCCGGACGAAGTGTATGTGCTCAATCGAAAGCAGCGCACAAAGATGGCGGCGTCAAAGGGCGGTCAGCTTGTTTCCAAAGTCATTCTACAGGAAGGCGTCTACACGTTTGAGAACTGGGACGGTGCCGCATGCGAGCCGGTCGTTTACATGATTGACCACTTTGTCGTGGGCGGATTTTATCGCGTGCACAACGCGCGCGGTGACGACGAAAGCCTGAATGCACCGGGCATGGAATTCCGTCCCCTGGTCTTTGCGCAACCGTGCAACGCACCGGACACGTCGCTGGATCCCGATGCAAACGTCAATCGGTTTTACGCCTACGGCGTTGTAGCCCGCCTGGCCCTGATCGCCGCCGCGCGCGAAGCGGCGCTCTGACGGCGGTTGTGAAGGAGTTGTTCTTCCCGTGCGATCGTTAGCAATCCTGCTGGGTGCCTGCGTTGCATTCGTCAGCGGATGCAGTTCGCCGCCGCCACCGTTCAAGCATTCCACCTTCGCGATGGGCTCAACCGTCGAGTTCACGATCGAAGGCATCCCTGAAGCTGACGCGCGCGCCGCTGTGGATGAAGCGATTGAAGACCTGGCCTACCTCGACGCCGCATTGCACGCGTGGCATCCCGGAACACTGGGGCGAATCAATTCGTTGTTGGCACTGGGCGGAAAGTTCACATCATCGCCACTGGTCCTGCCGCTGATCGAGCAGACCACACAACTGTCGGAACAAAGCGGCGGATTGTTCAATCCGGCCCTCGGGGAATTGTTCGCGTTGTGGGGATTCGAGTCGGACGACCCGCCGATGGGACCACCGCCCTCCGACGCGGACATCGCGCGCGTTCTCGCCGGCAAACCGCAAATGTCCGACGTGCGCATCCATGGCATCGAACTCGAAAGCGTGAATCCTCACGTGAAACTTGATTTTGGCGCGTACGGCCAGGGGTACGCCGCAGACCGGATTATCGAACGCTTCAAACAGCGCGGCATCAAGAACGCGATCGTCAATGTCAGCGGCGATGTCCGCATTATTGGGCAACACGAGGATCGTCCGTGGCGAATCGGAATTCGCAATCCGCGTGGCGAAGGCGTTATCGCCTCGGTTTTGATGCGCGGCGACGAAAGCCTGGTGACGTCCGGCGACTATGAGCGCTACTTTCTTTACCAGGGCAAACGCTATCACCACATTCTCGATCCACGCACCGGTTATCCTTCGCGTGGCGTCACGTCCGTGACTGTGATTCATCCGACGGCCGCCGTGGCGGATGCCGCAGCAACGGCGCTGATGATTGCCGGCGTCAACGACTGGCAGGAGGTCGCCCGGCGCATGGGCGTGAAAAGCGTGATGCTGGTGGACGATCAGGGACGCGTTCATATGAATTCAAGCATGGCGGCGCGCGTAAAATTCGAAATCGATCCGGCGCCGCAAGTCGTCATCGTCGATACGCCGGGCTGAACGAAACGTGAGTCACGTTGACGAGAACTCGGCGCAAAAGAAAGGCGCATTGCTTAAGCGCGGGGATTACCTGGTACTACTGGCATGTGTCATTGCAATCCCTCTGCTGTTTTCACGTTACGGCGTTGTTGGAAGCGAAGGCACCCAAGCACGTATCAACGCGGGTGCCCGGGAGTTTGCACTGGTCTCGCTGCAAAAAAACCAGACCTATCACGTTCCCGGTCCGCTCGGTGACAGCGAGATTGAAGTTCGCGACGGACGCATCCGTTTCGTTCGCTCACCGTGTGCGGGCCAACAGTGCGTCCACTCCGGATGGGCGCATCGGGGCGGAGAATTTATTGCCTGCGTGCCTAATCGCGTCAGTCTGGTGGTGTTGGGACAGGGAGCAGGCGGAACGTATTATGATTCGATCAACTTTTAAGAATTCGCGAGTTCGCCATCACCGCAAGGACGCGTCGGCGACGCAGACGACCGCGCGCCGCCCTGCCTTCCCGTGATTTCCATACCCACAACGCGCGACGATCACCGAATTGCCGGCCTGGCCGCGCTTGCGATTGCCATCCACTGGCTGGAGAGTGCGTTTCCCAGTCCGCTGCCGGGAGTGAAACCTGGACTTGCGAACGTGGTCACACTCGTCGTTCTGTTACGGTATGGCTGGAGCGCGGCCGCATGGGTGACGATATTGCGAATTGTCGGCGGCTCGGTTTTGTTGGGCACCTTTCTTTCGCCCGCATTTCTGCTCAGCTGTAGCGGTGCCGTCGCCGCGCTGGCTGCACTGGGCCTCGGTGATCGCTGGTCACGCGCCGTCCCCTCCTGGTCGCTGGGGCCGGTGGGGCTGAGTATCAGCGCCGCAGTCGCACATATGGGAGGGCAGTTTTACGCGGCATACCGTTTTTTTGTGCCGCATGAAGGTTTATTCCACTTGCTACCGATATTACTAGTCGTGGCGATGCTGTTCGGCGCCGTAAGTGGGCTTGTGGCCCACGCGGTAATCAAAAATTTGGAAATTTCGAGTTCATGACTACAGCCATTCTTCCCCGCCGATCACCGGCCATTTCCGCTTCGGACCGGTTCGGCTTCACGTTGTTTATCTCCGCGGTGGTCAACGCGGTCATTATTCTCGGCGTGACTTTCGTACAGAGCGATCCGAGCAATAACGACGAGATCGCTCCAACACTGGAAGTCATTCTGGTTCCCACGCGCTCCGATCGTGCGCCCGAGGATGCTGACTTTCTTGCGCAGTCCAGCCAGGAAGGAAGCGGCGACGCGGAGGACAAGCGTCGCCCGAGTACACTGACGCCTTCGCCGTTTACCACGGCGGACAACAACAGCGCACCGGAATTCATGCCGCAACTCAAGGAACAACCAAAACCGGAAAACATGGACCGCGAGCTGATGACGGCCCATGAATCCAACTGGTCGGTTTCCACCAAGAAACAGGAACTGCCGGAGATTCCGGACGTGAAGACACCGACGGCCGCAGAACTGGTGCAGCGTGGCGAACAGATCGCGCGCCTGAGCGCCGAGTTGAGCGAGATGCAGGAAATCTATGCAAAGCGCCCGCGCAACAAATTTCTCTCGGCCGCCAGTGCCAAAGAATACAAGTACGCCGCCTACATCACCGACTGGGCGCGCAAGGTCGAAAAAATTGGCGCGATGAACTTTCCCGACGAAGCCAAGCGTCGCAATATCAAAGGTGATCTGATTCTGGACGTCGCGATCCAGCCCGATGGCACGATTGTCGACGTGCAAATTCGTCGTTCTTCCGGAAACCGGATTCTCGACGATGCCGCGCTGCGCATTGTTCACCTCGCGGCGCCGTTCGCCGCGTTTCCTGCTTCGTTCCGGAAGGAATTCGACGTCCTTCACATTACGCGAACTTGGCAGTTCCTGCCGGGTGGCACGCTCGATACAAAGTAGACCCGTGCCACGATCCCGGACACGCGGTCGCTTGTCACAACGAGGAAGGGTGGTCGATACTATACCCATGCCCGGCACCTCGTTGGCCAACCATTTCCTGATCGCGATGCCTTCCCTGGCCGATCCCAATTTCCACCATACGGTCACGTACATCTGCGAACACAATGAACACGGTGCCATGGGCATCGTGATCAACCGCGAGCTTGAGTTGAAGCTGGGCGAAGTGCTCGAGCAGATGGCGATTGAGGCGGTCAGCCCCAAGGTCCGCGACAAAGAGGTTTATCTCGGCGGTCCGGTTCATACCGACCGCGGTTTTGTCATCCACCAGCCGGTCGGAAAGTGGGATTCGACGCTGAAGATCACGCGCAGCATCGGCCTGACCACGTCGCGCGACATCGTCGCGGCCGTCGCCGCTGGCAAGGGTCCCAAGAGTTGCCTGATTGCCTTGGGTTACGCCGGCTGGGGCGCCGGCCAGCTGGAAAAAGAAATGGCGGAGAACGCATGGCTCAGCGCACCCGCTGACGCCCGCATCATCTTTAAAACACCCGTCGAACAGCGCTGGAACGTCGCCGCGTCATCGCTCGGCGTGGACATCTCGCGGATCTCCAACGACGTTGGCCACGCGTAGTGCGGGTGGCACCCGCGGCGCTTCACAATGACCGCCAGCAAAACCTACCTGGGCTTCGACTTCGGCCTCAAGCGCATCGGCGTCGCCGTGGGTCAGTCACTTACGCACACTGCCACCGCGCTGGAAACCCTCGCCGCCAACAATGGCAAACCCGATTGGAGCGCAGTGGAACGCCTGCTTAAAGAGTGGCAACCGCAGGCCTTCGTGGTCGGACTTCCTCTGAATATGGATGGCACCGAAACGGAAATCACACCGCGTACACGACGCTTTGGAAATCAGCTCCACGAGCGGTTTAAGCTGCCGGTCCACTGGATGGACGAGCGACTGTCCACGCATGAGGCGGAGCGACTGATTGCTCAATCCGGCTCCAAGCGCGGGACTGATTCTGATAAACTCGCCGCCCAGCTCATCCTGCAGAGTTGGCTGGAGCAGACTGAATCGCATGAAGACCGCGCCGGAGATTGAATCCGTCATAGACCGCATGGCGCGGGACCTCCGGCAATTGTTTACCGAACGCGGCATTACCGATCCACTGATGGTGGGTATCCACACCGGTGGTGTGTGGATCGCCGGCCGGCTGCATTCCCAGCTCGGATTGCAACAACCCCTCGGCACGCTCGATATCTCGTTTTACCGCGACGACTTCACGCGCGTCGGCATCAACCCGCAGGTCAAGCCCTCGCGCCTTCCGTATTCGATCGACGACAAGCACATCGTGCTGGTGGACGACGTCCTGCATACCGGACGTACGATACGCGCGGCACTGAACGAACTCTTCGACTACGGACGACCCGCGTCAGTGACGCTTGTGGTTCTGGTGGAACGCAGCGGTCGCGAACTTCCGATCGAGGCGGCCGTCGTCGGCGTCCATATGAAACTGACCGAACATGAACATGTGAAGCTCGGCGGTCCCGATCCGCTTCAGCTGTCGGTGCAGGAGTCACCATGAGCGTCCGCGACATCCAGCTCGACGACAAGGGACGGCTACGCCACTTTCTGACCGTTGAAGGGTTGAGCCGCCAGATTCTCACCGACATCCTCGACACCGCCGAATCATTTGCGACGGTGGGAGAACAGGCGGTAAAGAAAGTGCCGCTATTGCGCGGCAAGACCATCACCAATCTGTTTTTCGAATCCAGCACGCGTACCCGAACCACCTTCGAGCTTGCTGCGAAGCGGCTTTCCGCAGACGTACTGAACATCAATGTCGCCACCTCATCCACCAGCAAGGGCGAGAGCATGCTCGACATGCTGCGCAATCTGGAGGCAATGCACTGCGACATGTTTGTCGTGCGACACAACCGCAGCGGTGCGGCGCATTTCATCGCGCGTCATGTCGCCCCGCACATCAGCGTGATCAACGGCGGCGACGGATGCCATGCGCACCCGACCCAGGCGATGCTGGACATGTTTACGATCCGCCGCCACAAGGGCGAATTTAATAAACTCAAAGTGGCCATCGTCGGCGACATCCTGCATTCACGCGTCGCGCGTTCGCAGATTCATGCGCTTTCGATTCTCGGTGCCCATGAAATTCGCGTGATCGGTCCGAAAACATTGATTCCTCGCGACGCCTCGACATTCGGCGTGCACGTTGTGCACGACCTGCGCGCCGGCTTGAGTGATGTCGATGCCGTGCTGATGCTGCGCTTGCAACGTGAGCGCATGGAGGGCGCATTCCTGCCCAGTGAGCACGAGTACTTCCAGCTCTACGGTCTCAATGAAGACACCCTTGCACACGCAAAGCCCGATGCCATCGTGCTGCATCCGGGGCCGATCAATCGCGGCGTTGAAATCGACTCGCGCGTTGCCGACGGTGCACGTTCCGTCATCCTCGAACAGGTGACGAACGGAATCGCTGTGCGCATGGCCGTCATGGCCATGGTTCTGGGACGCGGCAATGCGGATGAAGGCGAGGTTCGCCGGCCAGGAGCAGAACGATGAAGCGCATCGTCATCGCCGGCGGACATGTTGTCGATCCGGCCAATTCAACGGACGAAGTGCGTGACGTATTCGTCAGCGATGGAAAGATTCTCGCCATCGGTTCCGCGCCCGCGGGATTTGAAGCCGATCTGGTGATCGACGCGCAGCGCCTGGTGGTGTGCCCCGGATTGATCGATTTGCGCGTCCGTCCGCGTGAGCCGGGACAGGAACACAAAGGAACCATAGCGAGCGAGTGTGCGGCGGCCGTTTCGGGCGGCATCACGACACTCTGCTGTCCGCCCGATACGGACCCGATCAACGACACGCCTGCGGTGACGGATTTGATCCTGCATCGCGCGAACGAAGCCGGTACGGCGCGCATTGTTACGCTGGGCGCGATGACGCGCGAATTGCGCGGCGAGAAGCTGGCCGAGATGGGCGCGTTACAACGCGCGGGTTGCGTTGGCGTCAGCAATGCGCAGCGGCCCATCGCGGACCTGACGGTGCTGCGCCGCGCGTTCGAATATGCCGCGAGTCTGGGACTTCGCGTCTTCATTCACGCCGAAGATCCCGCGCTGGCCAAGGGGTGCATCAATGAAAGCGCCGTCAGTGCACGGCTCGGTTTGACGGGCGTTCCGGAAATCGCGGAGACAATTGCAGTGAGTCGCGATCTCCTGCTCATCCAGCACACCGGCGTTTCAGCGCACTTTTGCGGTTTGTCCACCGCGCGCGCAGTCCAGATGGTGGCGCGCGCCCAGTACGATGGCCTGCCGGTCACAGCCGATGTCGCCGTCCACCACCTACACCTCACCGAAATGGATGCCGCGGACTTCAACACACAATGCCACGTGCGACCGCCGCTGCGTACGACGCGAGATCGCGATGCGCTCCGATCGAGCGTGCAGCGCGGAACACTGGCCGCGGTGTGTTCCGACCATCAACCGCATGATCCGGACGCCAAAGAAGTGCCGTTTTCCGAAAGCGAGCCCGGCATTTCCGGCGTCGAGACGTTGTTACCGCTGTTGCTGCGCGTCCAGACCGACCTGCGCATGACACTGCGCGATGCGCTCGCGCGCGTGACGTCGGGGCCAGCGCAGATTCTCGGACTTTCGTCGGGAACGCTGGGCGTTGGCCGCGACGCGGACATCTGCATCTTCGATCCAAATGAATCCTGGATGCTCGATCCGAACCAACTGAAATCCCGCGGCCGCAACACGCCGTTCTCCGGCTGGGAAATGCGCGGCCGCGTGCGATGGACCCTGGTCGGCGGCAAAGTCGTTTACGGAAAGGCGTGACATGAGCTCCACCCATCGCAATACGATCCTGCTCGATGACCACGCGCGCGTTCTCGCGCACGATGCGTTCCCCGGCGAGCAATTTGTCCTGCGCGTGCGCGCCCCGGAAGTTGCACGCAGTGCACGTCCCGGAAGTTTTGCCCACCTGCAGGTCGATCCGATGGTGCCCATGCGCCGTCCACTGTCGATCATGCGGTGCAGTCCGACGGAAGGATGGGTTGATTTCCTGTACAAGGTCGTCGGCGAAGGCACCCGACAATTGGCGCGACGAAAAGTGGGCGATGAAATCAGCGTGCTCGGCCCGATCGGCACGCCGTTCCAGACACACGCCTTGCGCACGCGACCGCTGCTGCTTGGCGGCGGCGTCGGAATTCCACCGATGGTGTTTATTGCCGATTCGCTGCGCGCGGAAAAATCGTATCGACCCTTCGTCATCATGGGATCGGAAGTTCCGTTTCCGTTCAACGCGCGTCCGTCGCAGATGGTGGTTCCGGGCATGCCGGACGGCGTCATTGCGTGCATGCCATTGCTCGAAGACTGGGGCATTCCCAGTCGCCTGGCGAGTCTGCAGGGGTACGCGGGATGCTTTGAAGGCTATGTCACCGATCTGGCTCGCGCCTGGCTCAAAACGTTGACGCAGGAACAACGCGATGAAGTGGAAATTTTTGCGTGCGGGCCGCATCCGATGCTGGCCGCCACCGCCAAATTGGCCCGCGAATTTAATCTTCCGTGTCAGGTGTCTTTGGAAGAATTCATGGCATGTGCGGTCGGCGGCTGCGCCGGCTGTACAGTCGAAGTGAAAACGCCGAGTGGTGTTTACATGAAGCGCGTGTGCGTGGATGGCCCGGTGTTCGATGCCAATAGCGTATTTGCTTGAAAAATATTCTGTCTCGGACCGTCTTCTTGGTGGCTCTATCCGCCGTCATTGCATGTCCAAAAGTTCTCAAAGCGGATGAGGCCAAAGCAGATCCGCCAATCCAAGTTCAATCATTTTCCGCCCCGCGCGATCAAATTGAATCCGAAAAACAGTCTCGCATCGACTATCTCGCCAAATGGCTTGCGAAAGTTAACGAAACGGCGCAGAGACTTTTCCCGAACGGATTGCCCACCGGGCCACAGCCTTTACGTACGGCAATCGATGTATTTCTCCGCGCTGATGGAAAGATTGAAGGCGTCAAGGTCATAAAGAAAACAAGATACGACTCTCTCGACGAAGCGATCTTGCGCTCGATTTTCCTTTCTGAACCGTTTAACGGTATTTCAAAAGACATGGGCGAATTGGTACTTCCAATGAAAGTGGAAGCGATACTGATTGTGTCTTTCCTAGATGACGTTCCAATAAGATTTCAAGACTTGGAGCGCGTAGCACAGTCGATTTATTCAATACAGGAAGGCGCTGGGGAACACGGTCACTTTAGCGCCGAGCAGGGTGAACTCATGGAAATATATGCCAAGCGGCCACGCAGCAAATTCTTGTCGGCCGCAACTTCCGCACAATCTAAGTATGCAACGTATATTGACGACTGGTCGCACAAGGTTAAGCGAGCTGCGGAACTAAATTTCCCCGACTCTGCACTTCATCGCAGTCTCCCAACTACTTTGATCCTGGACGTCGCGATCATGCAGGATGGCACAATTGTTGAGACACAAATTCGCCGCTCATCAGGAAATCAACGTCTCGACGACGCGTGCAAGAAAATTGTGTACCTTGCGGCGCCTTTTGCAGCATTTCCGGCCACGTTCCGAAATGAATTCGACATCTTGCACATAACGCGCACTTGGGAGTTCACTTCAAATGGTGAGCTTGAGTTAAAGTGACGCTGGATCGGCGAGCGCGCCTTTCTGCGTTCCGACCTTTTGCCTGATCAGCTTCGCTGAATAAGCGCTTTTTAGCCCGTTTAAAACTAAAAAGACTGGGCTCACAAAAAGTCGCAATCGGGATCCTAAAACACCGAAAGTGGTTGCACTTAACGTAACTGGATCAGAGCTCACGCGGAATAATTGTCACGCCTTTCAGGCTACCGCCCTTCTTCTCTGCCTCGGGCTCTTTTCCAAGCTTGATCTGCAAGCGCAATTCGTTCGGCGCGTCCGCGTGATGTATGGCGTCTTCGGCGGTGATTTGCCCGGTGTTGTAAAGATCCTGCAATGCCTGGTCGAACGTCTGCATGCCCAACGTTTTGGACTTCTTCATCAGGTCCTTCACCTTGTGCTGTTCGCCCTTGAGGATCAGCTGGCTCATCAACGGCGTATTGAGCAACAGCTCCAGGGCCAGGCGCCGCCCTTGCCGATCCGGCGACGGGATCAGTTGTTGCGCAATGATTCCCTTCAGGTTGACGGAAAGATCCAGCAGCAACTGACCCCGCCGGTCTTCAGGGAAGAAATTTATGATGCGATCCAGCGCCTGATTCGCGTTGTTCGCGTGCAGAGTCGCAAGACAAAGATGCCCGGTTTCGGAAAACGCGATTGCATGCTGCATGGTCTCACGTGCCCGGATCTCGCCGATCAGAATCACGTCGGGCGACTGGCGCAAGGTATTCTTCAATGCATTCTCAAACGACTGCGTGTCCACGCCGACTTCGCGCTGCGTGATCATGCAACCGACATGTTCGTGAATGAATTCGATCGGGTCTTCAATAGTGACGATATGGCCGTTGCTGTGGCGATTTCTGTGCCCGATCATTGCCGCCAGCGTCGTTGATTTTCCACAGCCCGTGGCGCCTACCACAATGATGAGTCCACGTTTGGCCATGGCCAGATCGATCACCGTTTGCGGTTGGCCAAGTTCCTCAAGCGTCGGTATGCGCGTCTCGATTTTTCGCAGCACCATCCCGACCTGATACTTTTGCTGAAACACATTGACGCGGAATCGCCCGATGTTTTCGCGGGACAGCGCAAAATTGCATTCTTGCGTCAGTTGGAATTCCGAACGTTGATCGGGCGTCATCACGGCTTCGGCCAACCGACTGAGATAATCCGCGGTGAGTGCCGGGCTGGCCGAGGATATGAGCTTGCCGTGAATCTTGAAACTGGGCGGCAATCCAACCGTCAGGAAAAGATCTGACGCGCCATTCTGCGCCATGCTGGTGAGCAGCGCGTCGAGTTCCGCGGTTGTACCCATACAACGACTCCCGGGTTACTTGAAGGCATCCTTGTTGGCGGCCTTGCCCGCCGCTTCCTGCTTGGTGATGAGATTCTTCTTCACGAGATCGAGAAGGTTCTGATCCAGCGTCTGCATACCATACTGCTGGCCGGTCTGAATCGCAGAGTACATCTGCGGAACCTTGTTTTCTCGAATCAGGTTACGAATCGCCGGGGTACCGATCATGATTTCATGCGCTGCGACTCGACCGCCGGATGACTTCTTGCACAGCGTTTGCGAAATTACGGCGCGCAGTGATTCGGAGAGCATCGATCGCACCATTTCTTTTTCGGCGGCCGGGAACACGTCGATGATACGGTCGACGGTTTTCGCCGCGGAGCTCGTATGCAAGGTGCCAAACACAAGGTGTCCGGTTTCTGATGCGGTGAGCGCCAGTCCGATGGTTTCCGGATCGCGCATTTCGCCGACGAGAATGATGTCCGGGTCTTCACGAAGTGCGGAGCGAAGGGATTCCGCGAAACCGAGCGTGTCACGATGTACTTCGCGCTGGTTGATCAGGCACTTTTTGCTTTCGTGCACGAATTCGATCGGGTCTTCGATTGTCAGGATATGACCATATTCGCTTTCGTTCACGTGGTTGATCATTGCGGCCAGCGTGGTGGATTTGCCGGAGCCCGTCGGACCGGTGACCAGCACCAGGCCGCGCGGTTGGTCCGCGATTTCCTTGAAGATGGCCGGCGCGCCGAGTTCTTCAAGCGTCAGGATGTTGGTGGGAATCGTTCGGAATACGGCGCCGGCGCCGCGATTCTGGTTGAACGCGTTGACACGAAAACGCGCCAGGCCCGGGATTTCAAATGAAAAGTCGGTTTCCAGGAATTCTTCATAATCCTTGCGTTGCTTGTCGTTCATGATGTCGTAAATCAGGCCATGAACGGTCTTGTGATCGAGCGCGGGAAGGTTGATGCGGCGCATGTCGCCGTCCACGCGGATCATCGGCGATACCCCCGCCGAAAGATGTAAGTCGGAAGCGCCGTTCTTGGCGCCGAACGCAAGCAGTTCTGCGATATCCATGGGTCACCTATAATGGGGCTCTGAGCAAGAAAACCTTAGCAGAGGGTTTCATCTTGCGTTATAGCGGCCGCGCCGCGCGTCAATTGAATCCGTGACGGCAATCTCACAACATCTTAACGCTGTACGTTCCCGCATTGAGGCGGCTGAGACGCGCTTTGGACGCGCGCCGGGGTCGGTCCAACTCATTGCCGTGTCAAAAACGTTTCCGGACAGCGCGATTCGCGCCGCGTGCGATGTGGGACAAACCCGGTTCGGCGAGAGCTACCTTCAGGAAGCCCTGCCAAAAATACACGCGTTGGCGGGCGCCGGGATCGAGTGGCATTTCATCGGACCGATCCAATCGAATAAGACGCGCGATATCGCCGAGTATTTTGATTGGGTACACAGTGTCGATCGCCTGAAAATCGCACAGCGCCTGAACGACCAGCGCCCTGAGGCCCTGGCGCCGCTCAATATCTGCATCCAGGTCAATGTCAGCGGAGAAGCATCGAAGTCCGGCATTGCGCCTTCGGAACTTGAAACGCTCGCGCGCCAGATTGCATCGCTACCGCACCTGAAACTGCGCGGCCTGATGGCTATTCCAGCCCCGGAAGACGATTTCGAGCGCCAGCGCGTGGCGTGCGCACAGTTGCGCATTGCATTGGAAGCACTACAACGTGCCGGTTTCGCGCTCGACACGCTTTCAATGGGCATGTCGGATGATCTGGAAGCGGCCATCGCGGAAGGCGCGACGCTGGTACGGGTCGGATCGGCGATATTCGGCCAGAGGCATTAACGCACGGAAGAAGTTATCGAGCCAGCGCGATTGGAGGATGGCATTCGTAGCACTTGTTGGGCATGACCTGCGAATGATCAACTTGAATCACAGGATAGAACTTTTCCGGACTGTGGCAGGCCTCGCACACGTCAGTCGTCGTCGCGTGAACACCCGGCTTTCCGATGACCAAAATACCGTTGTGGCAAGTCACGCAGCCACTAAGGATATTCGCGTGATCAAACTGCGTAAGCTTCCAGGCCGCCGTGGTGTGGCAGGCCGCGCAGTCATTCGTAGTCGGCAGGTGCGTTGCGCTCTGTCCTGTCGCCGTTTGGCCATCGTGACAGGTCATGCATCGGACAGCCGGATCAAAGTCATCGTGTGATCCATACGTCTGCGCGAACAACGCCAGCGTCTCCGCAATTGCGACCGCTTCATTCTCGGAAATTTTGGGAGCGAGGGTGCGCATTACATCCACATTCTGCAATGTCGTCAGAATTTCCGGCGCCGAGGCGCCGCGTACACCTTTTGATGTGGCGCCGCCGGCCGTTTTGCCGTGGCAGCTCGCACAATGGGTTTCAAACAGTGCCTGACCGTAGTTTTCCGGCGCTACGACACGGAGAGTCACTACCTCGCTGTCCGAGGACAAATCCGGCGTGTCTGTTTCGGAAACTCGGAACTCGACCGAGTAGTCACCAATTTCCGCGGAGGTCGGCGTCCAGGTAAATAGCGCACTCAGCGGAAAGAACTGTGCGGCGGATGACGGGGTGTATGGATTGGCGTTCGGGCCGACCGCACCATCCGACGCGAAGCTCAGCGAGTTTCCGTCCGGGTGGTTGGCCGTCAATGTCAGTTGGAATGGGGTTCCCGCCGAAATCACGTACGGTCCGATTTCGTCCAGCACCGGTGGATGATTGGTTTGCGCGTCCTCAACGCACGCGCTGAGTAGCGCCGCGGCCAGCAAGAAACCGTAGTGCCTCATTGTCGCCCCCCAAAGATGGCCAGAATTATGCCATGAGCTCCCCACGTCGGCACGAAATCGAAATCTGGCTCGCGTAGAAAACTAACCGTTCCCACGGGCGCGCATCGGGCGCTATGCTATGCGCCTGAAAAAGATGAGGTGAAACGGCGCGACATGACGGACTTCAGCATCGCAATCATTGGTGGCGGCAATATGGCGCGCAGCCTGATCGGCGGACTGATTGCCGATGGTATGGATGCGCGACGGATTCGTGTTTCGGATCCCGACGCAAATCAGCTCACCCGTCTGCGCGAACAGTTTCAGGTAAGCACCTTCGTCAGCAATATCGAAGCAGCGCGGGACGCGGACGTCGTATTGCTGGCGGTCAAACCCCAGGTGGCTCGCAGCGTGGTCATCGAGTTAGGGCCTGCCGTCGAGAAAGCGCGGCCCCTGATCATCTCCATTATCGCAGGCCTGCGCGAAGCGGATCTTCAGCGCTGGCTTGGCTTCGACGCCGCGATTGTGCGGACGATGCCGAACACGCCCGCTCTGGTCCAGGCGGGAGCAACGGCGCTGCATGCAAACGTTTCAGTCAGCGACGGTCAGCGTGAAATTGCAGAAACCATCATGCGTGCGGTCGGCATCACCGTGTGGCTCGTGGACGAGGCGCATATGGACACGGTGACTGCGCTGTCCGGCAGCGGGCCAGCCTACTTTTTCCTCGTCATGGAGCACCTCGAGCGCGCCGCGGTGGAGCTCGGACTTCCCGCTGATACAGCACGCCTGCTGACCCTGCAGACGGCCTTTGGCGCAGCGAAGATGGCGCTGGAGAGTCCGGAAGACGCGGCGACGCTGCGGCGGCGCGTCACTTCGCCGGGCGGGACCACCGAACAGGCCTTGCGCGTTTTTGAAGAGCATAAGTTGGGCGAAATTTTCAAATTGGCCGTTGCAGCTGCGCGCCAGCGCGGCAGCGACTTGGCGGAACAGATCGGGGGAGGCTAATGGGGGGAGGATATTTCGGGAACGCAGCGATTTTTCTGGTCGAAACGGCGTTCGATCTTTACATTTTAATTGTCATGGTGCGCTTTCTGCTTCAGATCGTGCGCGCCGATTTCTACAATCCGGTTTCGCAGTTTCTTGTCAAAGCCACGAGCCCGGTTCTGGTCCCGATGCGGCGCGTTATCCCGGGATTCTTCGGGATCGATTTTGCATCGGTCGTGCTGCTACTCGTCCTTCAGGTGATGAAGCTGATCATCATCGGATCGATCAAAGGCTATGCATTTCAGCCGGCCGGACTGATCGTGCTGTCATTCGCCGAATTGGTTTCGCTGGCGCTGAACGTCTTTTTCTTTTCGATCCTGATCCAGGTGGTGCTGAGCTGGATCAATCCCGGCGCATACAACCCGGTGACTTCCGTGTTGTACAGCCTGAATGAGCCGCTGCTGGCGCCCGCGCGCCGGATCCTGCCCCCGATGGGCGGCCTCGATCTCTCGCCGCTGGTGGTCGGCATCGCCCTGAAGCTCATCGAAATGACCTTCGTCGCCTGGCTGTCGGATGTCGGCAAGAGCATGCTGCTGGGTTGACCCATGTGGTATCAATGGCGGGACGGTAGCGTCGTCGTTTCGCTGCGCGTTCAGCCCCGTGCCAAGCGAAACGAAATTTCGGGCGTTCACGGGGACGCGCTCAAAGTCCGCATCACGGCCCCGCCCGTCGACGGTGCCGCGAATGCCCATCTGATTGTCTGGCTTGCCGAGCTCTTCGGCGTACCCAAGGCCAATGTCACCCTCGAATCCGGGGAATCGGGCCGAAACAAGCGGGTCCGCATCGTAAACCCCCGCCATTTGCCCGAGGGAATGTCGCTTCCTTAACACTTTACATGCCCCTACCTAAACTTCCGTCACGCGCTGTCGATAAGGGTCGTAACGTACCCGACGCCGCGTGCGGTCGAGCTGGGATTGCATGCCCGGACCAAGTCCGGCGAACAAAACTTCATCGAGCGATAAAACAACGGTATGCACATGCAATTTTCGAAGCAACTGCAGGCCTACGGTCACTGGAAGACCAAGATGGTGCAGTACATCAAATCCTACCAGGAATGGTTACTCGCCAACGGCCTGAATGAACCGGAAGACGATCTTCGAACGTTTGAAGTGATCGAGGCGTTGAACTCCGACGCGCTCACTGTTGCTTTCGTCGCAGAATTCTCACGCGGAAAAACCGAGCTGATTAACGCGATCTTTTTCGCGGACTATCAGCGCCGATTGCTGCCGTCGGCCGCAGGCCGCACCACAATGTGTCCGACCGAGTTGTACTACGATCGCGCTGCCGACAAGTCGTACATCCGATTGCTGCCAATTGAAACCCGCGTTGAAGAAACAACGATTGCGCAATTCAAGCAGAACACGATGTTCTGGACGACCATCGATCTCGACACGTCTTCACCGGAAGCCATGGCTGAAGCGTTCAAAGAAATTATTCGCGTTAAACACGTCAGCGTCGATGAGGCGAAGCGGCTTGGATTGTATACAGACGAGCCTCATTCAGCCGGTCAGGCTGCACCCCAACAGATTGAGATTCCCGTTTGGCGCCACGCGCTGATCAGTTTTCCGCATCCACTTCTGAAAGAAGGACTCTGTGTTCTCGATACTCCAGGATTGAATGCTCTCGGCAACGAGCCGGAACTGACGATGGAAATGATTCCGGCCGCGCAGGCGGTCATGTTCATTCTCGCCGCGGATACTGGCGTCACGAAGTCGGATCTCGACATGTGGCGTCACCACATCACGCCACATATCAAGAACGAAGAGACCGGCATCCTCGTCGTGCTCAACAAGATCGATACGCTCTGGGACGAATTGAAAGAACAGGCGGCGGTCAATTCATCGATCGATTCCCAGCGCGACTCCACCGCAAAGTCGCTCGGATTGAGCGATGAAAAAGTCTTCCCGGTTTCGGCGCAAAAGGGCCTGCTCGGCAAGGTCAAGAAAGATACTGCGTTGCTTGAGAAGAGCGGCCTGGCGCGTCTCGAAGATTTTCTCGCTGAGCGCGTCGTTCCGCAAAAGCATTCCATCGTGCGCGACAACGTCGTCACCAAGATGGGTGCTCGCATCGAGTCAACGAAACAGGTTCTCGAGGGCCGCTATGCCGCCGCGCAGAATCAGCTGAATGAATTGCGCTCGCTGAGCGGCAAGAATACCGATGTAATCCTGCAACTGTTGAACAAGGCACGCGATGCGCAGGAAAGCTACAAGAAGCAGGTGGAGAATTTCCAGACCAGCCGGCACGTGCTGTCGGGACAAGTCAAAACCGTGCTTGAATCGCTGAGCATCGACAACTTCGACAAGCTGATCTCCAAATCCCGCGGCGACATGGTCGACTCGTGGACGACGTCCGGAATGAAGAACATCATGAAAACGTTCTTCGACACCGCGTTGCACCAGATGGAACAGGTGAACTGGCAGGCCAACAAATCCAACGAACTAGTCCAGGCCGTGTATCAACGCTTCCGCGAAGAACATGACGTCGCGGAGCTCAAGCCCACGCTGTTCTCCACCAAGAAGTACGTTGGACAGTTGCAGAAGCTGGTCAAGGAAGCCGAGGCATTCCGCAGCAGCCCGGTCACCACAATGACCGAGCAAAGTTTCGTGGTGAAGAAGTTCTTCGTTTCAATCGTCAGCCACGTGCGCAACATCTTCTTTCAGGCCAAACAGGAAGCGGAAGGTTGGGCGCGCTCGGTGATGACACCGCTGGCGACGCGCATCAAGGAACGCAAGCAACAACTCGACGAACATCTCGAGAATCTGAAAAAGATCAAATCCTCGCGCGAGAAGCTTGAGGAAAAGATCGAAGAGCTTCAGAAGATGAGCGCCGGGCTGGAAAAACAGATCAACACGATCAATGCGTTGCTTGAGGCCGTAAACTCACCGCTGCCGAGCGGTGAAGACGAATCCGCACCCGCCAAAGCCGCAACTGCCTAAGATTCTTTCCGCAGCAGCGCGAGAAAACTGCAACCGGCCGGGAGTTTCGCGTGCCGGACCATCCAGCGTTCTGAATTGAAGATGCGGTAGAGCAGCCAGTTGGTCCATCGGCTGTGATGCTGCAAATCCGTGTGCACATTTCCGCCCGCATCCGGGCGCAGCCACCGATATAGCGCGACCAGCGGCAACAGCCAGGTGTTGAAAGGCGAAAAATACAATTCGCGCACCGGCAATTTGGACCAAAGATTCCGAAGTTCCTCACTTCGATAGCGACGGTAGTGGCCCAGCGCCGCATCATGCGCGCTCCACAGCCAGCGATGCGCCGGAACGGTAATGACCAGTGTGGCGCCAGGGCGCATTGCATCGATAATTCCCTGCAGGAAAGCGGCGTCGTGTTCGACATGTTCCAGCACGTCGGCCAGCAGAATGACATCGAATTCCGTCCACGGCCGCGGAAGTTGTTCGCGATAGTCACCGAGAAAGACTTTTCCTTCCACGCGTGACTGCGCGTACCCGACCGCGTCTGCAGACGCGTCGATTCCGGTGACATGGACAAAGCGACGGCGAAAGTAGCGCAGATTTCCTCCTGTGCCGCAGCCGATCTCGAGCAAGTGATGGCGCGCAGCGGGAGCAAAGCGATTCAACGCGGCAGCGATGATGTTTCGGCGTGCACGAAACCACCAATGTTCATCTTCGAGCGCCGCGTGCGCCGCAAATTCAGACGATTGCATTGGAGCCGACTCGTCCTGCGGATGTTTTTATGTCAATCGCCGAGTTCATAATCGATAATCAGGGGCGCATGGTCGGAAAAGCGCTGGTCCTTGTAGATGCTGGCGGAACGAACCGCGTCCCGCAGTCCCGGCGTAATGATTTGGTAATCAATTCTCCATCCCACATTCTTTGCCCAGGCTTCCCCACGGTTGCTCCACCAGGTGTATTGCTCGGCACGGTCATCGACGACGCGAAACGCATCAACCCAACCGATGTTTTCAAACAGGTCATCGATCCATTCGCGCTCTGGCGGCGTGCAGCCGGAATTTTTCTGATTGCTTTTGAAATTGCGTATGTCGATCTCCCTGTGCACGGTGTTCCAGTCGCCACAGATAATGTAGTCGCGCTGCTGCCCGCGCATGCGCTTGAGCTCATCCTTCATCTTGTCCATAAAGCGCAGTTTGTCCTCGTGCCGCTCCGGGCTTGAAGATCCGGACGGCAGATAGAACGAAGCGACGCTCAGCGCGCCGAAATTGGCCTGAATGTAACGCCCTTCATTGTCAGCCCGATCCCATCCCAACCCGGTCACCACGTCGTCGGGTTGTTTCCGGCAGTATATGGCCACGCCGCTGTACCCTTTTTTCTGGGCATCAAAGTACTGGCAATGAAACCCTTCGGGGAAAAATTCGGCGGAGGTCAGTTGATCCGCCTGCGCCTTGGTCTCCTGAATACATACGACGTCGGCATTCTGGCTGGCCAGCCACTCGAAAAACCCTTTTTTCGCCGCGGAGCGAATCCCGTTCACGTTCGCGCTGATTACTTTCATTTGGCTACCGTTACCCACCTTCCTGTCAGTACAATGCGCGCCATTCTAACCAATGCGCGAGATCGCCACATGCACGACTACCAGCGACAGTTTATCGAATTTGCCCTGCGGGTCGGTGTGCTGCAATTTGGCGAATTTACGCTCAAATCGGGCCGCAAAAGCCCATACTTCTTCAACAGTGGGCTGTTCAATACCGGCGCCGCACTGTCGCAGCTCGGGCGCGCCTACGCACACGCAATCGTCAATTCCGGCATCGCATTCGATATGTTGTTCGGCCCCGCGTACAAGGGAATTCCGCTGGTGTCCGCCGTAAGCATTGCGCTCGCCGACCACCACGGTCGCGATGTTCCCTACGCGTTTAATCGCAAGGAGGCAAAGGACCACGGCGAAGGCGGCACGATTGTCGGGGCCGCGCTCAAAGGCCGCGTGTTGTTGATCGACGATGTCATTTCCGCGGGAACATCCGTCCGCGAGTCCGTACAACTGATCGAGAATGCCGGTGCCAAACTCAGCGGCGTAATGATTGCACTGAACCGGCAGGAGCGCGGCCAGGGCGCGTTAAGTGCCATTCAGGAAGTCGAGCAGTCACTGAACATCAAGGTGGGCAGCATCATCGCGCTGGAACAGCTGGTGGAATACCTCGCGCAGCAATCCGGCCAAGCTGCGGCTTTGGAACGTATCAAGGCCTATCGCGCGCAGTACGGAACCGCGTAAGCCCTCTGCAAACGACTGGCGGGCAGCCTCCGCTGCCCGCCAGTTTTGTTTTGGTGATGCGCCGAGTCTACGCAGCGCGGGGATAACCCTCGCGAGTGTGACTCGTGATTCTCGAGGTCGCGACAGCCGGGATGGCGGAACGTCCAGTGTCTTCGTGCATTGCCTCTTCGAATGTCGCCAGCGGCGCCCGGCCGATGATTCCTGCGAGTACGTAGTAGATGCCGACCAGCGGGAGAATCATGAATTCGCCGAGCGGCACTGCGGAAAACTGTCCGATCGCGAACACACTTCCGACCAACGCGCCGCCGATCGCGAATTGCGCACCGCGATAGGCGATCGAGCCATGATCAAAGAAGTTGCGCAGCGGCTCCTGACCCATCACGCCGGTCAACAGAGGGTAGACGGCAACCAGGGGCAATACGACGGCCCAGTTCAGCGCCCCCTCGGCGACGAAAACGCTACTCATCAGTGCGATGCCGATCACGATGCGGGCAGCTCGCTCCATCGAGGTCAATGCTTCCTGAGCAGGTTGGGGAGTGCTGTATTGGGTACGTTTCATTGTCGTTTCCTCCGGTCAATCGAAGCGTGGGAAATTCCGCTTCGTTGAGATCCATCGTAGGACCCGACGTATATTGATTCCAATTGATTGTGTCGAACGCAATCATTGAGAAAACTCAATACATGATCAGGCACGGCGGCTAGCGCCTTGCCCGCTTCTTCCCACGACTTTGCGGAAGAGTTTCGATCAGCTCGCCCAGCGCTTTCGTGAGGCGTCTGCCCTCCTCGCGCAGAAATTCCAGAAACGCCTGCGCGACGATGGAAGGTTCTTTGCCTTTGGGGCGCACCACATGCCATTTGCGCTGCAAGGGAAACTTTTCTACGTCCAGCACGGCGATCGGCCCCTCGGCACCCTCGAGCAAAATGGTGTGCAGTGACAGCACGGATATTCCCAATTGGCCGATCAGTGCGTGCTTTATCGCTTCGTTGCTGCTGAGGACGATACGAACCTTTGGCTGTAGTCCTTCCGCGGCGAACAGTCGCTCGACTGCAGCGCGAATTCCGGAGCCTGGTTCGCGCATGATCAGCGGTTGTGCGGCGAGTTCCTTCAACGTCAACTGTTTTCCGTTTTTCGCCAACGCATTATCGCGGCTCGCCATCACGTACAGCGGGTTCGGTGCAAATGCCTCGGATTCAATTTCAGATTCGGCGGGAGGGTCGTGCCCCAGGATGTACAGGTCGTCCTCGTTGTTTGCCAAGCGTTGCAACACGTGTTCGCGATTTAGAATATGCAACGAGATGTCGATACCCGGGTGCGACTGCGAGAACCTCCCCAAAACTTCCGGCACGAAATACTTGGCGGTAGTAATTGCCGAAACGCTGAGCGTTCCGAGCGTCAGGCCGCGCAAATTTGCGACGGCCACGTCCACGTTGTCCAGCGCGCGAAACACATCCTGACACGCCGCGTACAGATGGCGGCCTGCTTCCGTCAGTCGCACTTGCTTGCCCACGTACTCGACCAGCGGCACACCGACGATCTCGGTCAGATTCTTGATCTGCGTCGAAACGGTTGATTGCGTCAGGAACAGTTGCTCCGCCGTGCGCGTAAAGCTTTTTAGTCGACCAATGGCCTCGAAGACCTGGAGTTGTCTCAATGTCGCGTGACGAGCAAGTTTGTACATAGGTGTTGGTGCACGAGTGCTTGTGACAAGTTTATTCGCAACTGCCGTCCAACATGTAACACGATCGGCAACTCGTTACTGTCAGTGATCAGACGGGAGGTCGGCACGTCGGCCACTGGGATCGCCCAAGTCGCCATGTTTTGCCTGGCGGTACGCGGCACGTGCGAGGACATGGGACGCGACCGGCAAGGTCGCCCAGACAATTACGGTGATCACGCCGGCGCGAATCCACCAGCCGGCTTCGCCGGCGCTGACGGCGGCGCCCAACACCACGATAACGATGCCCAGCGAACCTGCCTTGGTGGCCGCATGCTGCCGCGACAGCGGGTCGCGCAGCCGAAACAACCCGAGACTGGCGACCAACAGAATTGCCGCGCCGATTGCGACCATCAGTATTCCCGCCGTGTTCATTCCCGACGCTCCTGCGGCGCATCTGCGCCGCGACGCAATTCCACGAGGCGAGCCCACGCCAGAGTAGAGACAAACCCGATCAGTGCAACGCCGATTGCCACCTCAAGAAACAACATGCGCTGCGTGTAAAGCGCAGCCAACGCACACAAGGCCACCGCCGCGGCAAACAGGATATCGAGTGCAATGATACGGTCCGCATCGGTCGGGCCGCGGATGAACCGCAGCACGGCAAGTGCAACGCTTAGGAACACCACGCCAGTCAATGTCTCGATCATGGCGGCCGCTCCGGAAAGAGGCGCGCGATGTCTGCTTCGAAATCGCGGCGAATCGCCGCAATCGCGACCTCTGCCGTCGTGATATCAAGAAGGTGCAACAACATTTCGCGCCTGCGCGGATCGATGTCGATCACGGTGCTCCCGGGCGTCAGCGTCACCATCGCGCCGAGCACGGCGGCGCCAGCGTCGCTCATTGGCCCGAAGGTCATGCGCGCGACACCAGCAGTCGGCGGCACACGACTCAGGACGATGCGTGCCGTCGCAATGCCGGAGACGATGCACTGTAAGACGAAACGCCATAACAACCGAATCACCACTCCTGCTGAAGTGCTCACGGCACATCACCCCGCAACGCACCCGCCGCGGCGTCGGCGAAACCGATCAGCGCTTCGGGCGCGACACCGATGGATAACACCACCAGCGCGAGACCACTTACGCCGACCCAGGCGGGCGCAAGGCGCACATGTTCCGGCGCACGCCACGCCGGATCCGGATGCGGCTTCCAGAATGCCTCTAACCAGATCTTCATCATCGAATACAAGGTGACGACGCTCACCAGCAGCGCGCACGCCGTCCACAAGTATGCACCTTGCGAAAGCGCCTCTCGCACGATCAGATATTTCCCCCAAAATCCGCTGAAAGGTGGGATGCCCACCAACGACAACGCGAGCAACAGGAACGCAACACCCAGCCAGGGTCGGCTCGCATACAAACCGCCGCAACGTCGCAAGTCATAGTGGCCGGTATAGCGAAACACCAACGCCGCCACCAGGATCAGGCTGGCTTTCACGAGGCTGTGGTGCAGCGTGAAAAATATTGCCGCCGTGTCGCCGGTCCGCGACGCCATTGCGATCGCAAGCAGGATGTAACCGATCTGGCTGATGCTGTGAAACGCCAGGATGCGGCGCATGTCCCAGTGGTATGCCGCACCGAGCACACCGGCAATCATCGACAGCACGGCGATCCAGCCCAAAGCGTCGTAGAGCAGCGCCGGGGCCGGCGTGAAGACGTTTCCGAACAAACGCAGGATGGCGTAGATTCCGACTTTCGCAAGCAATGCGGAAAACAGCGCCAACACCGGTGGCGGCAGTGTGTGGTACGAAGCCGGCAACCACGCATACAACGGAAATGCCGCGGCTTTGGCGAGCAGGGCGAACAGCAACAGACCATACAGCGGCAGCGCTACCGCCGCGTCGAGGCGCGCCATCGCGTCGCCCAATGCGGAAAAATTCAGGTGTCCCGTTGCCGCGTAGATCAAAGCAACGGCCACGAGAAACAGCATTGTTCCGATCACGTTGAGCACGAAATACTTCAACGCGGCGTCCAGCTGGTGCAATCCCCCACCGTGCGCCAGCAACCCCAGCGCGCACATCAACGCCACTTCAAACCAGACGTAGAGGTTGAACAAATCTGCGGTCATGAATGCGCCGCACACGCCGGCGACGAGACCGTGCAGCAGTGGGTGCAGTGTCGGCGACGACGGCGCGGCATCGGCGTCGCTCCATTGCCACAGCACGGTCACGTTCAGCATGAGCGCTGCAACCAGTGCCAGCGCGGTGCCAAGAACATCTGCCACAAACTCGATGCCGAACGGCAGCGGCCAGTGGCCCAGCACCACGCGCAGCGCGCCAACCTGCTGAACCTCCAAAAACAGTAGCGTTGAAGTTATCAGCAGCACGGTCGCACCAACCACACTGATCATCTGCTGCCGGCGTGGCGTGGACTGCGTCAGCACACACAGTAGCGCGGTCGCCAATGGCACAAGCATGGGCGCAAGTGGCCACATCATTGCGACTCCTCAACGCTCGGTTTGTAGCCCTCGGGCGCGTGCGGCTCGGCGAAACGCAACTCTTCCAAATCCGCATCGCCACGCTCCAGTACGATGCGCGCCGCGAGCACCAATGAGAAACACAGCAACGCAAAGCTGATGACGATCGCGGTGAGCACCAGGGCCTGCGGCAACGGGTTGGCAGCCAGCGTGAGTTGCGTTTGCGTCGCTGGAACAATCGCCGGTATGTGGGATTGCAAGCGCCCGGACGCAAACACGAGCAGGTTGACGCCACTACCGAGCATTGCCACGCCAATCACACAGCGCAGCGCGTCGCGCGATAGCGCCAGATAGGTGCCGGCGGCGATGACGGTTCCGAACGCGATCGCCACGACCCAGATCATGGCGCTTCCTCGAGTGCGCGCAGCAAGCCAAGGCAATATCCACCCAATGCGCCCCACACGCACAAATAAACACCGAAGTCGAACACCATCACGGTCGACAGAGGAAGGTCTGCGATCCCTAGCGGTAACTCAACCCACAAGTGCGTCAGAAACGGCAAATCGGACCACAATGCTGGAACACCGCTGGCCGCCGACAACAGCACACCGATTGCCGCGAGCGCCGCGGGCCGCAACGGCAGGCGTTGCAGCGCACTTGTCGCGTTAAAGGTCAGCGCATACGCGGCGCTCGCGGCCACCGCCAGCAGGCCGCCGATGAAACCTCCACCGGGCGCGTTGTGACCCCGCAGCAAGACCCAAATTGATGCGACTAGCAGTACGATGTACAAGCCGCGCACGAACACTTCGGCCAGCAGCGGTCGCGAAGTCATGTGGCCTCCGAACGCGCGCCGCGACCCAGTCGCAACAACGGCAGTGCCGCCAGCAGTGCAAACAGCAGCACGCCGATCTCGCCCAGCGTATCAAGTGCGCGAAAGTCGACGATGATGACATTGACCACGTTGCGTCCGTGTGCGGCCGGCACACTTTGCGCGCCGAAATATTCGCTCAGCGTGCTGTCGAATGGTTGTGCGCTGACGAACAACAGCAGCGCCGTGAGCACGACGGCGAAGGTGATACTGACGACCAGCGCGACCGGTCGCAGAACCGGCTCGCGCAAGGCAGAGGATGCCGTCGCTGGCGCACGCCGCAACCGGACGAGCAGCGTCGCCGCCACCACGACGAACACTGTCTCGACGGCAAACTGCGTGAACGCAAGATCAGGAGCGCCGGTGAATAAGAACAGCGCCGCACTGCCGTAACCCACAAGACCGCTCACCAGCAGCAATACCAGGTGATCTCTCACGAACAGCGTTGCCAGGGCACCAGCCGCGATGAGCGCGCATGCGAGCAGAACCGGCAGTTCGGGCGCCGACACTTCCACGGCCTGCCATGTCGGCCACGTCACTCCAACCAGTGCAAACAGCACAACGGAACACGTGCCAATCAGCACCAGCACATAGCCCGGCAAACGGCCGTGTTGAAGACGCCGCGTCAGCCAGGCGGCGAGTTTTGGCAGGAATGCAAGCTTGCGCCAGTACCAGGACTCCGGCCCGAGCACGTCGAGAAAATGGGCGCGCTCGAGCAGCGCGTGCATCCGGTCCCAGTTCCGGTAGATCACTACACCGATCAGTACGGCGCTCAATGTGGCACTGATTACGGGCGTTGCGTCGTAGGCATTGCGCACCGCGTCGGCATCAAGACCCGGCGCAATGGCGCGTGCGGCAGCCCCCAATATCGGATCCACCAGTGTTGGCGCGAGGCCGAATAGGACTCCCAACGTTACCAGCAGCAATGGCGGGAACAACATCGGCCAGCTACCCTCGTGCGGATGCGCTTCGCGCGGCACCGTATCCCGACCCCAGAACACATGAATGGCTGCCACGGCGGCAGCCGCAACCGAGACGCCGCTGACAAACACCGATGCATAACTCACTGCTTTGAAGACTTCGGACTCGGCCTTCGCGATCGTAAGTACATCCTTGGCGATGAAACCAAACGACAGCGGCAAGCCCGCCATTGAGATCGCGGCCAACAGTGCGGCGGCCGCAGTCCAGGGCATGTAGCGTCGCATGCCGGTGAGTTGATCAATGATGCGCGTTCCGGCGCCGTGATCGAGATTGCCGGCCACGAAAAACAACGGCGCCTTGTAGAGTGCGTGCGCGAAGAACAACGTCGCCACGGCCAGTGCGGCGCCTTGTCCCGGCAAACCGACGAGCATTGTCAGCGTGCCCAGTGTCGCGACGGTCGACCAGGCGAGAATGCGTTTCAGATCGCGCTCGCGCATCGTCTGCAATGCCGCGCCGACTGCGGTGGACGTGCCGACGGCCACCAGAACCACTTCCCAAAGGAGCAAGTCGCTGAACGCCGCATCCAGACGTGCCAGCAGGTAGATGCCAAGCTTGACCATGGTTGCCGAATGCAAATAGGCACTGACGGGCGTCGGAGCCGCCATCGCATTCGGCAGCCAGAAATGAAATGGAAACTGGGCGGACTTGGTGAAAGCCCCAGCGAAAATAAGAAGCAGCGCAGCCGACAAGCGAGCATCGCCAACGAATCTGTCAGCGCGTGCGATCAAATCCTGAATCGAATAAGTTTCGGCGATTTGACCCAGCAGGATAAATCCTGCGAGCAATGCGAGGCCGCCCAAACCAGTCACCAACAGTGCCTGCTGCGCCGATCTGCGCGTGTTTTCCTGCTCGTGGCTGAAACCGACCAGCAAGAACGACAGCACGCTGGTGAGTTCCCAAAACATGAACAACACGATCAGGTGGTCGCTGATCACCGCACCAATCATGGCCGCCATGAACAGCAACAGGAGTAACGCCACGCGCGCACGGCCGGTGACGCCGGCAAGATAGCCTGCGGCATAAATCAGCACGAGTGTCCCGATGCCGGTAATCAACAGCAAGAATTGCGCGGCAAGCCCATCGACCCACAGCGTCAAGTCGATACCCAGCGACGGCACCCACGTCCAGCTCGCCGCCCATGGCAGCGGCTGCGTAATGAGCGCGTAGAGCAGCACCAAAAACATGCTCGCGGGAAACAGCGCCAGCACCAGCAGCAACACGTCGGGCCGCTGTGTTTCCTGATCACCCACGCTATGAACCATAGTCAGGCGACCCCGCGCCGGGCACGCCACTCGCGCGCCGCGATGATTGCGATCGTAATGAACGTCAACGGCAGTACGAACTCAAGCATCACTGCACTGAACGCTGGCAACACATCGTGTTGTTGCGATGCAAGTATCAGGAATGACATGTAAGCCACGTAATAGGCGAGAAACAATGCTCCTTCCCAGCGTGCGATAAGGTTGCCAGTGAAAAAAATCGGCAGGCACGCCAACGCGATGGCGAGCATGACCGGGAGATCGAAGGCCAAAAGGGATGGCGCAAAGGAGAGCGGTTGCGGCGCAACCATCGAGGAGAGTCCCAGCACCGCCAGGATATTGAAGGTATTGCTGCCGATGACGTTGCCGACCGCAATATCGCGCTCGCCGCGCAGTGTTGCGACGACCGACGTAGCGACTTCGGGCAACGACGTGCCTGCCGCAACGATGGTCAGGCCGATCACCATCTCGCTCAGACCGAACAGCCGCGCAAAACCCACTGCAGCATCGACCAGCCAGTGCGCGCCCTGCACAAGCAGGGCGAGCCCGGCCGCGATCAGGAGAACCTGCGCCGCCCAGTGGCGATCCCATGCCGCGCGGGACGCGCCGAACTCTTGCGCGTACTCATCGCGCGTTTCTGCCTGTACGCCGCGGCTCTGGCGAATCAGGAAAACCGTGTAAGCAACGACAAGTCCGAACAGCAGCGCACCGTCAGCGCGACCGATGCCACCATCCAGCGCAAGCAGAAACAGCAGCACCGATGCACCAATCATGATCGGCACTTCCTGGCGTATGAGCTGCGGTGCAACAACCAGCGGCGCGATTAGTGAAGACAACCCCAAGATGATGAGAACGTTGAAAATATTGCTACCGACGACATTTCCGAGCGCGATGTCGACTTGCCCACCCCACGCCGAGCGAACCGAAACCGCCATCTCCGGCGCGCTGGTGCCGAACGCGACCACCGTCAGGCCAACGACCAGCGGCGAAATGCCAAACGAGAACGCCAGCTTCGATGCGCCACGCACCAGCAACTGCGCGCCGGCCACCAGCGTTGCCAATCCCAGAACGAACCAGAAGACGCTCATCGACGCTGCCCTGTTGTGCCGGCATTACACCGTTGTTCTATCCGATCACCAGCTTCGCGCCCACCGCGATGGTGATTACTTCGAACGCGCGCTTGATCCACTTGTTCCCCTTGGTGATCGCGAGGTGTGCGCCGATGTAGCCGCCGAACAGGGAACCGAGCAATAACGCCGGTAACCAGGACCAGCGGATCTCTCCGAGTATTCCCAGCGTAACGGCGCCTGTTCCGTTCCAGAACATTCCCACCAGGATCAACGTGTACGCCACGGCGCGCTTGTAGTCGAGACCAAACCATCGCACCAGCCATAGCGTGACAAAGAGCCCCGTACCTGACGTCAATGACCCATTCAGCGCGCCGATGACAAAGATGACCGTGCCACCAATAGCGTAGCCGCGCGCGTCGCGATGTGTCGGAGTGTGTGATTGACCCAGCTCGGGTTTGAACGCCGAATACACGCCCAGACCCGCTGTGAGAACGCCCAGCGCGATACGCGCGGCGGTGTCGGGAACTGCCAGTATTACGCTCGCACCAAGGACGACCCCGGGCAATCCGCAGACAAGAATAAACGCGGCGAATTTTCGTTCCAGCGCTTTCTCGCGCATGTTGCGCAGAGTGGCGCCGATGCCGAGGGCAACGCTGGCCACCTTGTGGGTTGCGAGCGCCACGCCAAAAGGTAATCCGAGAAAGATCAACGCAGGAAATTGAATCAGCCCGGCGCCGCCGCCCGCGAACGCAGAGAAAATATTGGCGAGCAGCGAAATGACAAACAGGATGAGTTGCTGGGTCAGGTCCATGGCAGGGCCGCCCGCGTCGGACCGAAGCGCATCAGCTGCCGATCAACGTACCAACGCCCTGGTCTGTGAAGATTTCAAGCATCACGGCATGGGGGACGCGTCCGTCCACAATGTGGCAGGCACGCACGCCGCTGGCCACCGCATCCAGCGCGAAATTGACTTTGGGAAGCATTCCGCCGCTGATGGTACCGTCCGCGATCAAACTTCCAGCCTCCTTGGGTGACAACTTGCGAAGCAGCTGCTTGTCCTTATCGAGCACACCGCTGGTGTTGGTGAGCATCATCAGCTTTTCGGCCTTCAATGTAATAGCGAGTTTGCCGGCAACGACGTCGGCATTGATATTGTAAGTCGCGCCATCATCACCCACACCAATCGGGGCAATCACCGGAATGAAATCGGCCGTGTCGAGCAGTTCGACGATGCGCGGATCGATCTGGTGTACTTCTCCGACGTGGCCGATGTCGATGATTTCCGGCGGCAGCTTTTCATCAGCCACCTGCTTGGTCAGCGTCATCTTGCGCGCGCGAATCAGGCGTCCGTCTTTCCCGCTCAAACCCACGGCCTTGCCACCCTGCTGGTTGATCAGATTGACGATTTCCTTGTTCACCAATCCACCGAGTACCATCTCGACGACATCCATGGTTTCGCGGTCCGTGACGCGCATGCCCTGTACGAACTCGCTCTTCTTGCCAATGCGCTCCAGCAATTGACCGATTTGCGGTCCGCCGCCATGGACGACAACGGGATTCATTCCCACCAGCTTCATCAATACGATGTCGCGCGCGAATCCGCGCTTGAGTTGGTCGTCCTCCATGGCGTTGCCGCCGTACTTCACTACGATGGTCTTGCCGGCAAACCGCTGAATGTAAGGAAGCGCCTCGGTCAGAACCTTGGCGATGTTCATGGCATTGGATGAATTCATGTTGGGGCCGCGCTATGTGACGACCCAAGCATTGTAGCGTGCGGCCCGCACGGCGGAAATGGGCGCAGAACCTGCCCTGGAACTAGGGTTTCGCCAGCTTCGACTTGATGGTAGCCAGCGCTTCGCCAATACCCAGCTTCAGATGTGCATCGGCAGCTTCGAACAGGGGCAAGACGCGCCGGAGCAATGCCACAAAGTGCGGCTTCAGGCGATCGAAACTCTTCGATGCAACCATTTGCAATGCGCTATCAACGCTCGGAATCAGCTCGACCACCACGTTGTCGGCTTTCTTTTCCGCCACATCCGTCGCAATGATTTTGTTGCCGCCCTCGGCTTCGGCGCGCGCGACGCGTTGCTCGGCGATCTCCAGGAACCGCTCGATGCTTTCCGGCTGGTCGTGACTGAAACAAACCAGCCCCAAACTCAGTGTGACGGCGAAGGCGGTATCTTCATTCTTGAACACGGTGGATGACACCGCTTTGCGTGCGCGTTCGCACAGAACAGCGCCCTCGAGCCGTCCGGCTCCGGATGCGATGACCGCAAATGTTCCACCTTCGATTCTGGCCAGCGTATCTTCGGTTCGAATCGTGTCGCGAATTCGTTTGGCGACCCATTGCAGAACTGCGTTTCCGAGTGCCTCTCCCTTTTCGGAGCGAATCGATTCGTAGCGATCAATACGCATCACGATCACAGAGACATCCATGTTGCGGCGCTTGGCGAATGCGAGATCCTGTGTTCCTCGCTCGCTGAAGAACCGGCGACTGTTCAAATTGGTGACAGAGTCGATCGCGCCCTCGGCGGCGAGTTTGCGCGTCGTTTGATCGAGTTTCGCGTGAGAACGCGTTCGCGCGAGCAGCTGGGTCTTGTCAAACGGTTTGGTGACGAAATCCGTGGCGCCAGTAGTCAGGGCGCGTTCCCGCGCCGCTTCGTCATCGGCGCCGGTGATCATGATCACCGGGATCTGCTTGACGTGCTCGATGTCGCTGGCGCGTATTCGCGTAATCAGCTCATAGCCGTCCAGCACCGGCATCTGCGCATCGGTAATTACGACCTGAAGCGAAGGATCCGAGGCAAGGGCGTTCCAACCCAACTCACCATTTTCCGCTTCGACAATCTCAAATTCGTCCTTCAGGCAGTTCTTCAACGAAACCCGCATGAGTTTTGAGTCATCAATTACGATTATTCTGGGTTTGGTCATGGTTCCGGGGCGCCATCTTCAGCCGATTCTGGTCATCTTCCAGGCTGTATCGGAAGCTCCCGCAGCGAATTGAACGGGGCCGGAATCCCCTCTCGTTTGGCGGTAAAGGGTCGACCCACCCTTGCCGATACATGTGCAGGTCAATTGTTCACGCCTAACTCTCCGCACGAGAGCCTCACGAGGTCATTCCATGCTGGCGAAAATGTCGATTAATGCCAAAGTTCGGTTCTCAGGACTTGTAGTTTCGGTCCTTGCGGTCGCCACCGCGCTCATTTCCTGGACCGGAATTCGCTCGCTGGACAGTGCGCTTGAGGATGTCGTCAGAAACGCCACATTGCTGGCAAACCATCAGAACGCCGACATGATGCACGATGCGTTGCGAGCAGATGTCCTGGCTGCCCTTTATTCAGCCTCGCAGGGAGCAACAACAAAATCCGAGGCGGTGCGCGAGACGAAGGAGCATGCAGAAAAATTCCGGCAAATGGTTTCGGAAAACAAGAAAATCGCTGTGGACGGGGAAATTGCAGGCAAGCTCAAAGAGGTGGAAGTTCTTTCCGAACGCTATATCTCAACGGCAGAGGATATCGTGGCTCAATCCGCAGTCGATGCCAGCGGGGCGGCGGCAAAATTCGGCGGCTTCATGTCGCAATTCAGCACTCTTGAAGAAGCGATGGGTGAAACGCGCCATCTCGTCGAAAATCAAAACAAGGCTGTTCAGAGTGCGGGCTCCCGCCTTGCAAATGACACTTTGGGCCATGTTACCGTAATGTCGGCACTGGCATTGATTGTCATCGCAATACTCGCAGCCGTGGTGCCGAAATCCGTCACGGAGAAACTCAAGCGAATACAGTCACTCGGTGTAACGGTGGCCGCTGCCGCCGCACAGGGGAACCTCGCGATTCGTGCCGATGACAGCACAGACGACGAGGTAGGTAACCTTGCGCGCCAGCTCAACGAAGTCCTGTCGGGCTTTCAGAAGTCGATTTCCGAAATTCGCGGTGCCGTGGCCAGCCTGGTGAGAATAACCGGCGAGGTCGCGCAATTCAGCAGTGAAACGAACGAGGGCGTGCAACGTCAGCATTCCGAAACCGAGCTGGTCGCAACCGCAGTAAATGAAATGACCGCAACCGTGCAGGAAATCGCTCGCAACTCCATGCATACGGCGACGTCGGCGAATGACGGCAATGACGCCGCCACCAGTGGCCGCCGCATCGTCGCGCAGGCCATTGAGTCGATGGATGTACTTTCCCAACAGGTCGATCGTGCAGTGGGTGTACTGCAAAAGCTAAAAACCGACAGCGACAAGATCGGCGTCGTACTCGACGTAATTCGATCGATCGCGGAGCAGACCAATCTGCTGGCACTCAATGCGGCAATCGAGGCGGCGCGAGCCGGCGAGCAAGGCCGCGGCTTCGCCGTCGTTGCCGATGAAGTTCGCACCCTTGCGCAGCGCACGCAACAATCCACTCGCGAAATTCAGGACATGATTCAGCGCTTGCAAAGCGGCGTCGGCGAGGTTGCGTCCACAATGGAACAGGGACAGCAGCAGACCAAGGCAACCGTGCAGAAGGTATCGGAAGCCGGAACGTCCCTGGATGCAATCACGAACGCCGTTGGCGCAATCAATGACATGAGCACGCAGATTGCGACCACAACCGAAGAGCAAAGCCGGACAACAGAAGAAATCAACCGGAATGTCGCCACTATCAGCAGCGTGGCGGATCGGGTTGCGGCGACCGCGGAGCGTGCTGCACGCTCGACTCAGGAAATGTCGGAGCTCACCCGGCAACTTGACCGTCTTGTGCAACGATTCAAGCTTGGCTGATGTACTGAGAAGCAATGCGCCGCGCGTTCAATTTGCGGCGCGATTTGGCGGGTGGTTAGAAGGGCAATTTGAGTGATGGATCCACCGCCACCATGACTTTTCGGAATTCCCCCTGAATACGATTTAACGCCTGCTTCGTTGTCGCCTCGAATCGAATGACCAGACAGGGCGTCGTATTTGATGCCCGAACCAAACCGAAGCCGTCGTCAAAATCAACGCGCAGGCCGTCAATGGTATTCACGGTGCCACCGTTGAATTTCGCGCTTTCGACAAGCCGCCGGACAAAGGTGTGGTGCTCGCCTTCCTTCATCTCGACGTTGATTTCCGGCGTGTTCACGGAGTCGGGCAAACTCGAAAAGATTTCGTCAGCCGATCGCGCGTCCTTCGAAAGGATCTCCAGCAGGCGCGCGGCGGAGTAGGTCGCGTCGTCAAATCCATACCAGCGATCCTTGAAGAAAATATGGCCGCTCATTTCACCCGCGAGCGGCGCACCACTTTCCTTGAGCTTGGCCTTGATTAACGAATGGCCGGTGCGCCACATCAGCGGTTGGCCGCCATGTTTCGCAATCCATTTGGGCAAATGCGTCGTGCACTTCACATCAAAAATAATTGGAGCACCAGGATTGCGCGAAAGCACATCCGCGGCAAACAACATCATTTGTCGGTCGGGCCAGATCACCTTGCCCGACGGCGTGACTACGCCGAGGCGATCGCCGTCGCCGTCAAATGCCAACCCGATATCGGCGCGGTGCTGTTTCACGGCGGCAATCAGATCTTCGAGGTTTTCCGGCTTCGACGGATCGGGATGGTGATTCGGAAAGTGTCCGTCAACTTCCGCAAACAAGGAATGCAGTTCGCATCCCAAGCCGTGCATCAGGGCAGGAGCGACAGCGCCGGCGACACCATTGCCGCAGTCGATGACGACCCGCATGCGCCGCGCCGGTTTGACGTCGCCGACAATGCGCTGGATGTAATCCGGGATGACATCGCGTGTGTGATATTCGCCGTGGCCGTGCGCGTAGTCACCCGTTTCGACGCGTTTGCGAAGCTTCTGGATGGTATCGCCGGATAGGGTTACGCCACCCAGCACCATTTTCAGCCCGTTGTAATTCGGCGGATTGTGACTGCCAGTGACGGCGACGCCAGAACCGGTGCCGATTTGCGCTGCCGCGTAATAAACGACCGGCGTTGGCGCCATGCCGATATCAATCACGTCGCAACCGGCTTCACGCAATCCTTCAATCAACGCTCCAGCGATTTCTGGCCCGGACAATCGACCGTCGCGTCCCACCACCACTGTTTTCTGATTGATCAGCAGGGCCTCGCTGCCAAGTGCCTGGCCAATGCCGCGCACGACCTCGGGAGTCAGCGTTTCATCGACGATGCCGCGGATGTCGTACGCTTTGAATATGGATGCGGGAACTGTGATCTTCATGTCGTTTGGCTTTTCTTTGAAATTGAATCAACCCGCTCCCATTGCGGGAGCGGTTCCTCTATTACCGGAGCGGTCAATGCCGCCCCGAACTGCCAAATCCGCCTGCGCCGCGCTGCGAAGAATTAAATTCGCTGACGATTTCAAAACGTGCCTGCACCACGGGCACGATGACCAGCTGGGCAATACGCTCACCGATGTTGACGGTAAACGGAGTATTTCCGCGATTCCAGCAAGAGACCAGAAGCTGGCCCTGGTAATCAGAATCTATGAGTCCGACCAGGTTGCCCAGCACGATTCCGTGCTTGTGGCCCAATCCGGAGCGCGGCAGGATCATTGCCGCATAGCCCGGGTCAGCAATGTGAATCGCCATTCCCGTGGGGATCAAATGCGTCTCACCCGGTTTGACTTCGAGCGCGGTTTCGAGACACGCGCGCAGATCGATGCCGGCGGAACCTTCCGTAGCGTAAGTAGGAAATGGAAACTCGTCGCCCAACCGACGGTCGAGTATCTTCAGCTGAATATTTTGCACACTCATCCCCTCTTTAGTTTGCTGCCCCCAGAGCGTTGCATTGCTTACGACTGTTTCCCGACAGTCACCGTCACGGTCTTGTTCAGATCGACACGCCGCTTGAAGGCGTCCCTGACTTGCGCCAGCGTCACCGCATTGATGCGTGCGATGAAGTGGTCGAGATAATCCAGCGGCAGTCCATAAAAGCCGATCAGGGCCAAATAGTCGGCGATTTTTTTGTTACTGTCCACGCGCAATGCAAAGCCGCCAGTGATGTTTTTCTTCGAGGCGACCAGTTCCTTTTCGGTGGGCCCCTGTTCGACAAAGGTCTTGACTGTGTCACGCAGCACTGTCAACGCCTCATTCGTCTTGTCGGTTCGGGTTTGCAATCCGATGGTGTACGGGCCCCGCTCGCGCATCGGCATGAAGTAGCTATAGGCGCTGTACGAAAGACCGCGTTTTTCACGGATTTCGTCCGAGATGCGTGACACCAACCCGTTCCCACCGAGAATGTGATTGCCGACGTACAGTGCAAAATAATCCGGGTCGCCGCGTGTCATGCCGGGCACCCCGACCAGAACGTGGGTCTGCGTCGAGGGGTGATCGATCTTGACTGTCTCGGCCTTGTCGAGATTTTCGACGGGCGGAAGCGCAGGGGCACGCTCACCCGCGGCAAGCTTGCCAACGACCGTGTTGGCCAGGGCCTCTGCGGCCGGACGATCCAGCGCGCCGACAATCGCAACCACCGCGTTGCGCGCAACGTAAAATTTCGCCATAAACCGACGCACATCTTCAGGCGTCAGTGCTTTCACACTTTCTTCGGTGCCACCAGGATCGCTGGCATACGGGTGATTGCCATAGATGGCGCGGAAGAATGCTTCGCTGGCGATTTCATCCGGCGACTGTTTTTGCGCCTGGATATTGATCAACATCTGATTCTTCATCCGGCCAAATCCGTCCGCAGGTAGCGTCGGCTCGTTGAACATCAGTGCCAGCAATTCCGCGGCGGGCTGCAATTTTGCCGAGTCTGACAGCGAGCGCAGCGAAAACATCGACATGTCACGCTCCGCGGTATTGCCTTGTCGCGCACCAAGCGAATCAAATTTCTCCGCTATGGCGTCCGCGTCCAGCTTGCCGGCACCTTCGTTGAGCATGCTGTTGGTCATGACCGCCAGACCGGGCTTGTCACCATCACGGGCCGCACCGGCATCGAACACCACTTGCAGGTCGACCATCGGGATTTCCGGCGCCGGCACGAAGAACACGCGCGCGCCGTTGGGTGTTTCCCAGGTTTGAATTTTCGGAGTCGCGTCTGCGACAAACGCTGTCAGCGCCAGCGAGAGCGCAAGTGCGGTTCTAGCGAACATGGCCACCTCCGCCCATCGCGGGCATTGCGTGTTTGCCGTTTTCAATCGGCAGGGGTTCCAGCACGGCGACCGTCAGTCGGTCGTCGACCAGATATTTCTGCGCAACTTTCTGGATCTGTTCCGGCGTCACCGCCTTGATGCGATCCAGATATTCTTCAACGAGCTTGTACGACAAGCCATTTGTTTCCAGCGTCCCGATTTGCATCGCCTGGTAAAAATTGGAATCGCGCTCATACACTTTTGCCGCCACGACCTGCGATTTGATTCGCTCCAGCTCTTCTGGTGCAACGAGCGTTTCACGCACCAGTTTGATCTGCTCGCGCAGCGCGGCTTCGAGATCTGCAATGGTCTTGCCTTGCGCAGGGGTACCGTCAAACGAGAACAACTGATCCATGCGTGAGTACAAGTCGTAACCCGCGCCAGCGCTTGCTGCGACTTCTTTTCCGCGGACCAGGTTCTTTGAGAGACGCGCGCTGTTGCCGCCATCGAGTACACCGGCGAGCATTTCAAGCGCGTAGGGTTCCCAGGCTTCCTTGGCTGTGGCCAGCACCGGCGTCTTGTAGCCCATCATCAGATACGGCAGCTCCGCCGGTGCTTTCACCGTGATGCGCCGAATACCGCGCTGTTCCACTTCACGCTGCGGCTTCACCTCGGGAATCTTGCTCGGCTTCAGCGGGCCAAAATACTTCTTCACGGTCGCAAGTGTTGCAACCGGATCGACGTCACCGACGATGACCAGGGTCGCGTTGTTTGGCGCGTACCAGGTTTGATACCAGGCTTTTAGATCCTGGATCTTCATGTTCTCGAGATCATCCATCCAGCCGATCACCGGGTTGTGGTACGGACTGCTCGTGAAGGCGGCGGCCATGAACTGCTCATGCGTCAGCGCGGTTGGGCTGTCCTCGGTACGCATGCGGCGTTCTTCCATGACAACCTTGATCTCCTTGTCGAACTCGCCGGCGGGCAGCGTCAGATTGCGCATGCGGTCCGCTTCCAGTTCGAGCGCGATGGGCAGGCGGCTGGCCTCAAGCTGCTGAAAATAGGTGGTGTAATCGTCACCGGTAAAGGCGTTTTCCTTTCCGCCATTTTCGGAAATGATTCGCGAAAATTCGTTCGGAGGATGCTTCTTGGTGCCTTTGAACATCATGTGTTCAAGCGCATGCGACAACCCGGTGGAACCATTGTGTTCGTAGCTGCTGCCTACGCGGTACCAGACCTGGGATACCGCCACCGGCGCGCGGCGGTCGACCTTAATGATCACCTTCATGCCGTTGTCGAGTTTTGATTCGTGCACTTCGCCGGCACTGTGCGCGCCGAACGATAGCGTCGCGGCCAACAGGCCGACAACGCCGCTTAATTTCATTTGCATCGGATGGATCTCCACGAATTTGCGCCGTGAATATTTATTGGTGCGAGTGCCGCGCGCGGGGTGCTAGCATAACGCATCCCGTGAGCAACAACACGGCATACCCAAGACTCTACGACTCCCCAAAACGATGTTTGGTTTCAAGAAGGACAAGGCGGATCCGGAAACGAAGAAAGCGCCCTCCGACGGCGGGGTTTTTTCGCGCCTTAAGAACGTCCTGACGCGCACCCGGACCAGCCTGACCGAGGGCGTTGCGAACCTGCTGCTGGGTAAGAAACAGATCGATTCGGACGTTCTGGAAGAGCTGGAAACACAACTCCTGCTGGCAGATGTCGGCGTCGATGCCACCCAGGCGATCATCAAGGACCTGACTGCGCGGGTTCAGCGCAAGCAGTTGGCAGATGCGGATGCCCTGTTCGCCGCGCTACGCGAGGATATGACGAACATTCTCGCGCCATGCGCACAACCATTGGTCGTTGACGCGGGCCGGGCACCGTTTGTGATCTTGATGGTAGGCGTGAATGGCGTCGGCAAGACAACGACCATCGGCAAACTGGCGCGCCGCTTTCAGGCGCAGGGTTTGAAGGTGATGCTCGCCGCCGGCGATACGTTTCGCGCGGCGGCCGTGGAGCAGTTGCAGGAATGGGGTCGCCGCAATGAAATCCCGGTGGTTGCACAACAGGCCGGTTCTGACTCTGCGTCGGTGATTTTCGACGCCATTCAGTCCGCGAAGGCGCGCGCCATTGACGTGCTGATTGCCGATACGGCGGGACGCCTGCACACGCAATCCAATTTGATGGAAGAGCTGAAGAAAGTGCGCCGCGTGATCCAGAAACTCGATCCTCAAGCGCCGCATGAAACTTTGCTCGTCGTTGACGCTGGCACGGGCCAGAATGCATTGCGACAGGTAAAGGAATTCAATGATGCGGTCGGACTCAGCGGCCTCGTACTTTCAAAACTCGATGGCACCGCCAAGGGCGGCGTGATTTTCGCCATTGCGCAGGGCATGCGCATACCGATTCGGTACATCGGCGTCGGTGAGGCCATCGACGATCTGCGTGACTTCAATGCGTCTGAGTTCGTCGACGCCTTGCTGGCCCGCGAATGATCCAGTTCACCAACGTCACCAAGCGGTATCCCGGCGGCTACGACGCGTTGTCAAACGTGTCCTTCTCACTCGAGCAAGGCGAGATGGCCTTTCTCACCGGTCACTCCGGTGCAGGAAAAAGCACGTTGCTCAAACTTGTCGCTGCTATTGAACGCTGCTCGACGGGCCAGATCGTCGTGAATAACGCGAATCTCTCCCGCTTGCGGCGCGGCCGCGTTCCGGCATTTCGGCGCGAGCTGGGCATTGTTTTCCAGGACCACAACCTTCTATACGACCGCAGCGTGTACGACAACGTCGCGTTGCCGCTCATCATTGCCGGGTTTCGCCGCGACGAGATTGGCCGGCGCGTACGTGCAGCGCTGGATAAGGTGGGTTTACTCGGCCGCGAGGAATCCCTGCCCATCACACTGTCGACCGGTGAGCAGCAGCGCGTCGGCATTGCGCGCGCCGTCGTGAATCGCCCGGCCGTGTTGCTTGCTGACGAACCGACGGGAAACCTCGATCCCGATCTTGCGCGCGACGTGATGCGTCTGTTTGAGGAATTCAACCAGATTGGAACCACCGTGCTTGTCGCGACACACGATATTGAACTGATCAATCGCCTCGGACATCGCCGTTTAGTGCTCAAGCACGGGCGTTTCGAGGGTGATACCGGGGCGCACTAAATGCTGAATACTCGCACTCGCAATCCCGCAGTCGGATTTTTCTCGCGGCGTATCGCCGGCCTCGGCCAAGAGGATCGAACCCGCCGTGGCGCATCGCGCGGCAAACTGCAGGACTCCTGGGTCGGGGCATATCTGGCGGCACATCGCTGGTCACTGCTTGGCACGCTCAGTCAGTTTCGTCGCATGCCTTACAGCACGATACTCACGTGCGTTGCGTTGGCGATTTCCCTGGCATTTCCTGCCGTGTTGATGGCGCTACTTCAGAATGCGCATCGTGTAGCAGCGCAATGGGACGGTGGGGCGCAAATCTCGCTGTTCCTCAAAGCCGACACTTCCGAGGCGCAGGCCGAAAAACTCGCTGACTCGCTGCGAACACAACGCGACATCGCAAGAATTGAATACATCTCAAAGCAACGCGGACTGGAAGAATTCAAGGCAAATTCGGGTCTCGGTGACGCGCTGTCACTGCTCAGCGACAACCCATTGCCCCCTGTCCTGGTCGTTCATCCGAAGGACACGCGGGCCAATCCCGCAGCCATCGAAAAGCTCGCCAAGTCACTTCAATCCAATGCGCTGGTCGATATCGCGCAATGGGACATGCAATGGCTACAGCGTTTGCACGCGCTGTTGTCGGTTGCCGAGCGCGCCGTCTGGGTGATCGGTGCGCTATTGCTGGTGGCCGCGCTGGTCGTCGTCGGCAATACCATCCGACTTGCGGTCCAGAACAATGCCCAGCAAATCAAAGTCACGAAACTCATCGGCGCATCCGACGGGTTCGTGCGGCGCCCGTTCCTGTATGCCGGGCTGATCTACGGTACGGTCGGCGGCGTGCTCGCGCTCCTGCTGGTGGCCAGCGTGTTATGGGGGCTCACTGAACCGGTCCGGTCCGTCGCCCAGGCGTACAACAGCAATTTCGCCCTGCAGGGCCTGGGATTGGGGTATTCGGCGGTCGTCATCACCGCCGGAGTCACCCTGGGGTTGGTCGGCGCCTGGGTCTCCGTTGGACGCCATCTGCGGGCCATCGAACCCTAAAGCCGGGAACCTTCCGTCCGATTAGCACTCTGACGAAACGAGTGCTAAACTTACCGAACATTAGATTCTGCTAACGGACGAAAAACGATGACACGCAAAGACTTAATGGTGATTCCTAGCCCTCTGGGGAGCCTTGAGGCCTATGTTCACGCGGTCGGCCAAGTCCCCGTACTGACCTTTGAAGAAGAAAAGGCGCTGGCCAAACGCTGGCAGCAGAATCAGGACCTGATGGCCGCCCAGCAGCTTGTTCTGGCGCACCTGCGCTTCGTCGTCCACATTGCACGCGGTTATAACGGCTATGGCTTGGCCCAGTCTGACCTGATTCAGGAAGGCAACGTGGGCCTGATGAAAGCGGTCAAGCGCTTCGACCCGAACGTGGGCGTCCGCCTGGTTTCGTTTGCGGTGCATTGGATCCGCGCCGAAATTCATGAATTCATTCTGCGCAACTGGCGCATCGTCAAAGTGGCGACCACCAAGGCGCAGCGCAAACTGTTCTTCAATTTACGCAGTAAGAAAAAGCGCCTGGGCTGGCTCAACCATGCCGAGGTAACCGCCATCGCGAAAGATCTTGGCGTTGCTCCGGAAACAGTCATCGAAATGGAATCGCGTCTCAGCGGACACGATGCATCGTTTGACGCACATTCGGACAGCGATGACGAAGAAGCCTTTCGCGCTCCAGCAAACTACCTGCAGGACATGCGTGCTGATCCGGCAACGTCGCTGGAAGCAACCGAATGGGAAGACCACAACACGGATCGTTTGCGTGCCGCATTGGAAACGCTCGACGACCGCAGCCGCGATATTCTGGAACAGCGCTGGCTGGCGGACGACAAACTGACGCTGCACGATCTCGCTGCCAAGTACAACGTGTCAGCGGAACGCATTCGGCAGATTGAAACGAATGCCATGAAGAAATTGAAGGCGTCGATGGAAGCGTAGTCCGTGGGTCAAAGCATCACGAAAAAGGCCGCCATGCGGCCTTTTTCATTTTTCAGCCACACGTTTGCGGTGGAAGGTTGCGGCAACACCAATAATCCACGCCGTTATTGCAATCAAACTAACGCCGTTCGCAATACGGCGCACCGGCGGCGTTACCAGATCGAGCGTAACAACGCTCGGTCCTGCGGGGACCGACGCGTCGATGGTTCCGAATTCACTGACCGTGGGCGTCACGAGGTTTCCATTGACCTTCAGCTCCCACACCGGAAACGCCCACCGGGCGAAATGAACGGTCGCGGGCTGGTTCGTATGTGTTCCAAATTCAAAATGCATGTCGGAGCTTTGCCGCAGACTCCACTGAACCGGAGGGTCGCTTCCCAAAATCGGTCCGCGATCTGGACGACGCTGACGCCACAGCGTGGCCGAAGCACCGCGTGGCAAGTATTCGTCGAGCACGGTCGTCGTAAACGGCGACGCCCGAATGGCCTCCGGCGCCAGCCCGGGCTGCACCCGCGCGGCTCGTTCCGGCTCAACCATCTCGTAGCGCAGAAACTGCGGCAGCGCGTTGCCAACACACAATGCAATAACGACTGCTTCCACGACGGCGTGCCGTCGTAATTCCCAACGTTGAGCCGCGTAAACGAATAACATCGCGCCCAACGCCGCCGTGAGCAGCGACACGGGCCCCATCATTCGCCACGGAAACTGAAACAGCGGCAACCACGGAACGGCTTCCCACAATACGATACTCGCGCGCGTCTGAAGAAAGACAAACACCAAGGCGCCAATCAAGATGGTGGCGACAGCCGTCCGTAAAGTTCTCGGTACGGAACGCGAAAGGACCACGATAACTGCGAGGATTAGCACGACGAGCGGAAGGAGACCGACCGAGTAGCCTGCAAAGCTGAAAACTCGACCCAGCGGCGCGAACAACTGATGATAATCCAGGCGTCCGGAGGTCAGGTCTCCCAGTCGCATCTCCGATTTGTATGCGAATACGGGAACCCAAAAGAACGCGGACATGAGCATTCCGCCTGAGACTCCGGCAACGGAATACAAAAACCCGGGGAGATTTTTTCGCGGAAAATAAATCAGCAATATCGTTGTGGCGAGAAGCGCGAGCACAACCAGGGCCGTCAGGTTATGCGACACCACCACCAGAAATATACCCAAGGCCAGCACGAGTGCGCCCTTTTGCGGCACGCTGCGAATCAGGAACAGTCCCCAGAAAGCCAGTGGCGCAAAACACAGCGCGGTGAATTCTGCATTGGCGCTGCGAAGGAGTTTGTCTCCGATCAAGTACGGGCTGAGCATATACAGATACGCCGCGATTCGCGCCGCCATGTCCGGGTAAGCTGTTGTTCCCTCCAACAGGGTGCGTACTGCGCCCATCACAAACCACGCGGACAAAAGTGTGAGCACTACCAGACTCACACTGGCGCCCATCAACACCGAATTCAACGGAATGGAAAGCAGCGCGGACATCAACATGAATAACGGCGCGTAGAACAAAAAAATCGGAGAACCAAAACCACCGTACAGGTTGGAGGCCCAGAACGGCGGAAACTGTCCGGCCGAGAGCGCATTTCTGTATTCCGCGATTCGCGGCACTTCGAGCAAAAAATCGTGCCCGTGGGGAAAACCCAGAGCAAGCGGCAGGCACGTCGCCAGAGCGACCAGATACACAAAAGGCGCGCGGAAATTCATCCGGGCAGAGTTACATCTATTCTTTTCATCGCGCCTTCAATATCGGGTTGCGGTTGCCACGGGATCGTTCCGCAAAATCGGATCGGCAGAAGTGCGCGCAATGCGTCGAGATTTTCGCTGGCCGCTTCAACATCACGGTCCGGACAATTCGCGACCCATCCGGCGAACGCAAGTCCGGATTCGGAAATGGCGCGGCTTGTCAACGCCGCGTGATTCAAACATCCTAGCCGCATGCCCACAACCAGAAGCACGTCGAGCTCCAACACGCGCGCGAGCGTTTCAACAGTGTTGCCGCCACCCAATGGAACAAGCCAACCGCCGACGCCCTCCACGACGACGACATCGCACTGTGATGCAATCTTGTGGTAACACTCTGCAAGATGGTTCAGATCAATTGAAACGCCGGCACGCTGAGCTGCGATATGCGGCGCAATCGCGGGCTCGAATGCATACGGATTGCACAGAGCATACGGAACCAACACGCTGCTGGCCGCTTGCAACGCAAGTGCATCCTCGTTTCGCAGACCATCGGGTGTCGCAACGCACCCCGATGCAACAGGTTTCATTCCGGAGACTCGCAATCCGTTGCGCGCACATTTCGCAATTAGCGCCTGTGCAACGCGGGTCTTGCCAATACCTGTATCCGTTCCGGTAACAAAATAACCGCGCGTCACGAGCGGATCTTCCTGCGCAGTGCATCGAGCGACACCGGCGTCGCGCCGTCGCGCTGCGTCGGCTTGTTCGTGCCACCCCACGCATGGCCGTAGACGACTTCATATGTAGCCGGCAAGACTCCATCTCTTCGAAACGACTCGTAGGCCTGCATCATGGCGTTCAATCGCTGCTTTCCCATCAAACCGCGCGGACGGCCCGCGGTCGCATTGCGCGCGCCGAGCTTTTTCAGATCTTCCATCAGCTTTGCGACGGTCGGATAAGTCACCGTGAGCCGTTCAACATCCATTACCGGCTCGGCCAGACCCGCGCGCACCATCGTATCGCCGATATCATGCATATCGTAGAACGCGTTGACATGATTGTATTCATCCGCGGCGCGCCAGCTCTTGCGCAGCTCATGCAAGGTATCCGGACCGAGCGTGGAATACAGCAACACGCCCCCAGGCCGCAGCACCCGGCGGCATTCCTTGAAGGCGGCCTCGAGATCATTGCACCACTGGAATGTAAGATTCGAAAAAATCATATCCACACTTGCCGATGCGAGCGGAAGGCGCTGCGCATCCGCGCACACAAAACGTTGTGACCGGAACCAACCCTTGCGACGGCGCGCCTGGCGCAACATCGCCGCCGAAATATCCAGCGACACCAGTTCGGCATCTCGAAAGCGCTTTCCCAACTGCTCACTGAGCAATCCGGTTCCGCACCCCAGATCCAGTACGCGTTGGGGAGTCAGGCGAATCAGGTCGAGCCGCTCAAATAACCGCCTTCCGACCTCGCGCTGCACAACGGCAACACCGTCATACTCACTAGCGGACTGATCGAAATGCCGGCGCATCCGCCGTTGATCGATATGAAATTCTGAATCCGTCATTGCAGAAACTCTTGAATTACTGTCGCGCACTCGTCCGGACGTGTCAGAAACGGCGCGTGCGCGGCGCCTTCGACAACATGAATGCGCGTCTCTGGGTGCAGCGCGACCAGATCATTCGAAACTCCCGCAGGCACGAGCCCATCGCGCCGCCCCAGAATAACCAGTCGTCTGACGTTGGATGCTGCGTAAGAAGCGCGCAGATTGTCTTTGCGCAGCACGTCGAGACCGCCGCGCAATGCATCAAACTGTGGCTCGCCACAGGCGAACACGCGTTGGCGCAATAGCCGAAGTTCATCGCGCGCTGTTTCGCTTGACTGCACTTCCAAAGCTAGAAAACGGTTCAACGTTGCCCGATAGTCGTCTTGCAGCTCACGCGCGAACTGTTCCAAGGTCGACCTTGGCGTGGCATGCGGCCAGTCTTCGCTGCTGGTAAATTGCGGGCTTGCGGCAATTAGCACGAGGGACTTGACCTTTTCCGGCCGGGTAAACGCGAGATGCTGCGCAATCATTCCGCCGAGAGACCATCCAAGCACATGAACTGCCCCGTCGAGTTTGTCGACTACGGCCGGTGCGAGGTGTTCAAGATCATAGACATCCAGCACGTCCGTGCTTCTGCCATGCCCCGGCAAGTCGACACAGGTGATTCGATAGTGTCGGGCAAGCCGCTCGGCGAAGTCACCCCAGATTCCGCTGTGCATTCCCCAACCGTGCAAAAGGACGAGGTGCGCGCCCGCGCCGCGCGTTTCGGTATACAGCGTCATTTCAACACCGTGAGCGCATCTATCAACTGATCGACGTCTTGCTCCTCATGAGCGGCGGACAATGTGATGCGCAGCCGTGCCTGCCCTTTCGGAACGGTCGGCGGTCGAATGGGCTGAACGAGTATCCCTCGCTCAGCTAGCGCTGCACTGAGCGCATTCGCCGTCTCGGACTCATGGACGAGTACGGGTTGAATCGGCGTTGACGCGTCAGGCAGTGAAATTCCCAGCTGCTGCGCACCGGCGCGAAAGCGCTCGATCAATGCGCGCAGTTTGTCGCGACGCCACGTCTCTTCGCGCGCCAGGCGCAGGCTCGTCCGTGTCGCATAAGCGACGGCAGGGGGTATGGCTGTGGTGTAGATATAACTGCGCGCGGTTTGAATCAGGTATTCGATCAGATCCGCTGAACCCGCGACAAAGGCCCCAAAGGTACCCAGCGCTTTGCCAAGCGTACCCACCAAGACGGGCACGTCATCGACCGACGCGGACACCGTTTCGATTGTTCCACGTCCGCCTGTTCCGACGACACCAATGCCGTGTGCATCGTCCACCATCAGTGTTGCGGAATGTTTGCGCGCCACTGGAATCAATTTCTCCAGGGGCGTGCAATCTCCGTCCATGCTGAAAACACCGTCGCTGACAATCAGGCGCTCGGCTTGCGTCGAAGTCGTTAACAATTCGTCCAGGTGCTCGACGTCGCGATGACGGTACCGTCGTACGCGAGCACCCGAGGAACGCGCACCGTCAATCAGCGACGCGTGGTTGAGCCGGTCCTCCAATATGACATCGTCTCTTCCTGTTAGCGCCGAAATGGTGCCTACGTTGGCCATGTATCCGGTGGAAAACAGCAGCGCGCGAGGTCGCCCAACGAATTCTGCGAGCTCCTCTTCAAGCACATGGTGTGCCGCACTGTGTCCATTGATGAGATGCGCAGCGCCCGCACCCACACCGTAGCGAGAAGCGCCCTCGTTGAGCGCTGCGACCACTGCAGGATGATTGGCGAGTCCGAGGTAATCGTTACTGCAGAAGTTCAGTAGTGTACGGCCGTCGATCTGAATGCGCGCCCCCTGTGGGGACGAGCAAACGCGACGCGTTCGGTAAAGATGCTGGGCGCGGCGCTCATTGAGTTCTCGCGCAATGCGCTGCATTAACGGCGAGCTCATGACTGGGCGACACAGTAGATAAACGGGTCAGGAAGTTGCCTGACGCGCTTCACGGCGCTGTTGAGTATCGCCGCGAATCTTCAGTTTCAGCGCATCAATCATCTGTAAATCATCTTCAACCTGGCGGCCTTTTGTCGTGAGGTAGTCACCGATCATCACGCCCGAAGCCCCTGCCATAAAGATCATGGATTGCATGTCGCCGAGGAACGTGCGGCCACCCGCGATGCGGATTTCCGCCTTTGGCAGCATGAATCGAAACACGGCGATGCACTTGAGGATGTCCATTGGCGACATCGGCTCGAGATGACCAAACGGCGTTCCCGGTTGCGGATTCAGAAAATTGAGCGGAACAGAATCCACGCCGAGGTTTCGGAGCGTAACGGCGAGCTCAATGCGCTGCGCCTTGCTTTCGCCCATGCCGAGTATGCCGCCGGAGCACACGCGAAGTCCGGCGTCGCGCGCAATGCGAATGGTTTCGATGTTTTCCTGATACGTATGCGTGGTGCAGACGTTGTCGAAAAAACTCTCCGCCGTTTCCAGATTATGGTGATAATTCTCCAGCCCGTATCCGCGCAGCTGCTCCGCCGTCTCGTTGTCGAGCACGCCGAGGCTGGCGCAGCGGCCGATATCACTCGCCTGAGACATTGCCTCAAAGTAGTTTTTCAGTTGTGCATGTTCTTTCTTTCCACGCACGCCCCAGCCTTTCGAGACGACGCCAAAGTCACTGGCGCCCCATTCCCGAGCACGCCGCGCTTGCGCGATGAGCTGGTCCTCGCTGATATAGTTGTAAACCGGAGCCGCCGTCTTGTGATGCCCGCTCTGCGCGCAAAACGAACAGTTCTCGGAGCAGTTCCCGGAGCGCACGTTGGAAATTGCGCAGACTTCGATTTCGTCACCGCGAAATGTCTTTCGCAAACGGTCGGCGCACGCCATCATCCAGGGCAAATAATCGTCGTCCAGGTTCAGCAGCCACAACCCTTCGTCGGGAGTGGTCTCGCCTCCGGCAAGCAGACGTTGGAGAATGGCGTCGATTTGCGTATAGGTCTCGGCTTGGGGCATGGGAAGATCTCTCCGCTGAACGCGGTCGTTGGACGGGTGGGGCGATGGTAGCGCAATATCAGCAGTGGTTCAAAATAGCTCTGAACCTTAAAAACAACTGGCGACAATTTGTTCACCTCGTGCCGCCGCCCGTCTGTATGGTATGCAGCGCGACGGGTGAGGGCGGCCTGGATTTGTGTCGCCGGTGTCGCGCCGAGCTCCCGTGGTTGTCACATGCATGTGCGCAGTGTGCTTCGCCCATTCATTCAGCGGGTTTTAGGCTGTGCGGGTCCTGCCTACAGAAGCCCCCGGCATTTACGCGCACAATCGCCGCCTTCGAGTACGCGGCACCGATTCGATCCCTGCTCCAAAACCTCAAATTTCATAACAGACTCAGCCATGCCAGAGTCCTCGGACTCCTGCTCGGAGAGATTGTTGCCGGATCAGGGCATGACGCCGATGTCATCGTTCCAGTGCCGCTGCATAAGGATCGGCTCAAGGAACGTGGCTACAACCAGGCGCTGGAGATTGCTCATTGGGCCGGCAAGGTTGCTGAGCGACCCATGGACCAGACCTTGTGTCGCCGCGAACTTGCCGGTGTTGCTCAGATGACGCTGACGGCGGACGAGCGCCGCCGCAACCTCAAGAAGGCGTTCGTCGCATCCAGCGAAGTGTCCGGAAAACGCGTGGCGATCGTCGATGATGTAATGACGACCGGCGCGACAGCGAATGAAATGGCGCGTGAACTGCTGCGGAAGGGCGCGCAAGACGTACAAGTCTGGGTCGTTGCTCGCGCGTTGTTAAAATCTTAAATCGAGGCCCAGCTGACCACCGCGGTCGACCACTTCTTCGTTCTCAACGCGTTCGAAGTTCGCTCGAATCTGGCGATAGGAAATGTACACGACCGCAGTCGGCAGAACTTCGTATCCCAAGCGCAGATTCACTTCCCAAAGATTATTCGCGTCGAGGAAGGTGACGATGTTTGGTGCGATGTAACCTTCTGCAGTGAGCAACATTCGATTGGCGTCGAGCGGGCGATAGATCAATGCGCCGCCCAAGGCGAAGGCCAGGTATTCCTGGGTCTTTGTAGAGCCAAAATAAGCTTTCGGACCCACGCTGAGATCCAGTCCAGGGGCCTTGCTGCCCGCTTCGTCGGTAATTTGAAACCAGAGATCAACCATGGTGTTATCGTCGGTGTTGTACAGTACGCCGACGCCATATTGCTTCTGGCCTTGCGAGCCGCTTGGAAGGTCCTGCCCGTAGCGAACGCGGACGCTGTCGTCGCTAAGATTGATATCCAGTTCACCGCTGGCACGCAGTGACTGGCTCACGGCCACGGCGAAAAGGCCGATTATTAATGTAAGGCGATTGAATTTCACGTTGGCGCTCTTATATCCGGCAGAAGTGCCCGGCCATGGTAGCGGCGACAATCCGTCAATTCAAGCAAGCCCCGGCAATACTTGATTCTTGCGCTTCGTGGTAAGGTGACGAGAGCGAAACTTACAAGGAATATCTGATCTATGTGGTACGAAGGCTTTTGGTCTGCTTCGATTTGGGAAGTTATCGCGTTCACTCTGGCGGCCACACACATCACGATCGCGGCAGTGACCATCTACCTGCATCGCCACCAGGCGCATCGTGCACTGGATTTGCATCCCGTGGTCAGTCAGTTCTTCCGGTTCTGGTTGTGGTTAACCACGGGAATGCGAACGAAGGAATGGGTTGCGATTCACCGCAAGCACCACGCTGAATGCGAAACGGAAAATGATCCGCACAGCCCGCAGGTTCTTGGCATCAAGAAAGTTCTTTGGGAAGGCGCCGAGCTCTATCGCAATGAAGCCGAAAAAGCTGAAACAATGGAACAGTACGGAAAGGGCACACCCGACGACTGGATGGAGAGAAAGTTCTACGATCGCGTCGGCAACTCCGGAATTGTAGTAATGCTCGCCATCGACCTAGCGCTCTTTGGAGCGATCGGCCTGACGGTCTGGGCCGTTCAGATGTTGTGGATTCCTTTCTGGGCCGCCGGCGTGATCAATGGCATCGGGCACTGGCGTGGATACCGCAACTACGAATGTAATGACGCGTCTCGCAACATCAGCCCGTTCGGCATCCTGATCGGCGGCGAAGAGCTGCACAACAATCATCATACGTATCCCAACTCAGCACGACTGTCGTCAAAGTGGTGGGAGTTTGATATCGGCTGGTTTTACATTCGCACGCTGGAGATTCTGGGCCTTGCGACCGTGAAAAAGGTTCCGCCTAAACCTGTGATTGTCGCACCGAAGCCAGGAATTGATTCCGATACCGTTGCAGCGATCGTGATCAACCGTTTCCAGGTCATGTCGCGTTACTGCCGCGATGTCATCTATCCCGTGCTCAAGGATGAATTTCGCAAGGCAGATGCGTCGTACCGACGCCTCTATAAGCGCAGTCGCTCGTTGCTGGTTCGCGAAGAGTCCCTGCTGAGCCTCGACGCAAAGCGCAAACTCGAAACGGTGCTCAGCCTGAGCCAGGCGCTCAATACCGTGTACAAGTTCAAGCAGCAACTGCAGGAAATCGGCAAGCGGTCCACTGCTCATCAGGAAGTTCTGCTGAAACAGCTGCAGGACTGGTGCCGCCGGGCCGAAGAGACGGGAATCCGTTCGCTGCAGGAATTTGCGCGCAACCTCAGTGGTTACACACTCCGCGCAACCTGACGGTTAAAAGAACCGAGAAAAAGAAAAAGCCCGCTTGCGCGGGCTTTTTTGCTTCATCTGCCACAACAATCCGTGTTACTTGATTTTGGCTTCTTTGTAGATAACGTGCTTGCGCGCTACCGGATCGAACTTTTTGATTTCCATCTTTTCCGGCATCGTCTTTTTGTTCTTCGTCGTCGTATAGAAATGGCCGGTGTCGGCCGTTGATACGAGCTTGATCTTCTCACGCATGATTCATTCTCCTCAGACGCTTTCGCCGCGCGCACGCAGGTCGGCGAGCACTTTTTCAATTCCGTACTTGTCGATAATGCGCATTCCCTTCGACGAGATTCTCAAACGCACGAAACGGTTTTCGCTTTCCACCCAGAATCGGTGCGTGTGCAGGTTCGGCATGAAACGGCGGCGCGTCTTGTTGTTCGCATGGGACACGTTGTTCCCGGTAATCGGCCGTTTGCCGGTGATTTGGCATACTCTGGACATCTTCTTCGCCTCCAAGGCTGGCTGCTTTCAGTGCCGGTCACCCCATATCGGGTGTCGGCTCAAAATTTCGAGCGCGACTTTATAGCAGAAAAACCCCGCGCTGGGTAGCGCGGCCTTAAAAAACCGCTCCGGTTTCGGGCCGAGTATAATGGCGCCCTCTTCAAAAATCAGGAGCATAGCGATGCGACCGAGCGGGCGGACGCCAGACCAGATGCGCAATGTGGTCTTTACGCGAAGGTATACCAAACATGCGGAAGGGTCCGTTCTGGTCGAGTTCGGGGACACCAAAGTGCTTTGCACGGCCAGTGTCAGCGAATCCGTCCCACGTTTCCTGAAGGGTTCAGGGCGGGGTTGGGTGACGGCCGAATACGGGATGCTGCCCCGCTCCACCGGCGAACGCATGGATCGCGAAGCCGCCAAGGGAAAGCAGGGGGGGCGAACCATGGAAATCCAGCGCCTCATTGGTCGCGCACTTCGTGGCGTTGTTGACCTGGCCGCCCTGGGCGAACGCACCGTCGCGATCGATTGCGACGTGCTTCAGGCCGATGGCGGTACGCGAACGGCCTCGATCACCGGGGGATATGTCGCGCTCGTAGACGCAATCGACTGGCTGAAGCGAAACAGGAAACTGGCCAAGAATCCAATCCACGGCGGCGTCGCTTCAGTATCCGTGGGCATTTATCAAGGAACGCCCGTTCTTGATCTGGACTACGCCGAAGATTCCTCGGCCGAGACGGACATGAACGTCGTGATGAACGACGCCGGTGCATTTATTGAGCTGCAAGGCACGGCGGAGGGTCATGCATTTCGCCATGACGAACTAACGCGAATGCTCGATCTTGCACGCAGCGGAATTGAGCTGCTCATCCAAAAACAGCGTGAGGCGCTTGCCGCGAATCCATGATTTCCGGCCACCGCATCGTTCTCGCCTCGAACAATAAAGGGAAGCTTCGCGAGTTTTCCGAGCTGCTGTCCGGGTTGCATTTTGAAGTCGTTCCTCAGGCGCAACTTGGTGTGTCCGAGGCGGACGAAACCGGATTGACTTTTGTCGAGAATGCAATCATCAAAGCACGTCATGCCGCCAAAGCCACGGGGCTGCCTGCGCTCGCCGATGATTCCGGTATCGAAGTCGACGCACTGAACGGGGCGCCGGGCATTTATTCAGCACGTTTCAGCGGCGCTGGGGCCACGGATCAGGAGAACAATGCCCTGTTGCTGCAGAAGCTGAAGGATACGCCGGACGCGGAGCGCACAGCGCGCTATCAATGCATCATCGTATTTCTGCGCAACGCGGAAGATCCAACGCCGGTGATCTGCCAGGGTTCTTGGGAGGGAACGATTCTTCACGCGCCGCGAGGCAACGGCGGATTTGGTTATGATCCTTTGTTCTTCGTTCCCACCCATGGCTGTTCCAGCGCCGAGCTGGATCCGGCTGAAAAAAATCGCATTAGCCATCGTGGAATTGCGCTGCGAGCTCTGCTTGAAGCGCTAAAAAAACAGCCTGTTTCAGATCGCGCGAACTAGCGCCTTTTCGACGTCCTGACGCTTTTCCTTGCCGACCAATAGCTCGACGAGTTCGAGCGCAAAATCCATGGCGGTGCCGGGGCCCCGTGAGGTAATGATGCGGCCGTCCTTTTCCACAGCCGCGTGCGATAACGAGATGTCCGATCGTCCAAGTTTTTCAAGCGTGCCGGGAAATGCTGTTGCACGGCGGCCCGACAATACACCGGCCAAGGCCAGGACCTTGGGCGCGGCACAAATGGCGCAGACGTATTTGTCCTGTCGCGCCATGGACGTGACCAGCTCTGCAATGCGGGAATCAAGTGAAAGATTGTCGGTACCGGGCTGTCCGCCAGGCAGCACGATCATGTCAAAAGACTCGTTGAGGATGGACTCCAATTCGACATCCGGAATCAGCCGCGTCCCGCGACTGGCCTTGACCGGACTATTATCGAGACCCGCGGTGACGACATCGACGCCGGCACGGCGCAGCACATCAATCACCGTTACGGCTTCAATTTCCTCGCATCCTTGGGCCAGGGGAACGAGGACTTTGGCCATGAATTACTTTCCGCCGGCGGATTTCAGGATGTTCAAGCCCTTAAGCATGTTCAACGCTTCGTACAGGGCGTAATCCGTCTTGGCCAGATTCAGCAAGGACTGGTCGTCTTTCTTTGCATCACCTTTTCCGGAATCCTTGCCGGTCTTTGCCGACGACTTGTCTTTTTCCTTCGGCTTTTCCTTTTCTTTATCCTTGTCTGTTTCCTTGACCTGAGAATTCTTCAAGTGCCCGCTCAAATCGGATTCCTTGATCATTCCGACCGTGGTCTGCTCGGCTTCGGCGAGTTTCACGGGCTCAAGCGGAATATCCGGCTTGATGCCTTCGGCCTGAATCGAACGCCCGGACGGCGTGTAATAGCGTGCAGTCGTCAGTTTGAGCGCGGTGGAATTGTTGGGCAAAGGCAAGATCGTCTGTACGGATCCCTTGCCGAACGTTTGTGTACCCATGATGACAGCTCGCTTGTGGTCCTGAAGGGCGCCGGCGACGATTTCCGAAGCGGACGCCGAGCCGCCATTCACCAGAACCACCATCGGCGCGCCGTTCAGTACGTCGCGCGGCGTCGCCTTGAACTGAAGTTTCGAGTCCTCAATCCGACCCTCGGTATAGACGATCAGGCCCTTTTCGAGGAACGCGTCGGCAACATCTCGCGCGGCATTCAGAACGCCGCCAGGATTATTTCGCAAGTCGAGCACCAGACCGCGCAGTCCGTCCTTGTTCTCTTTGTTCAATGTTTCAATGGCGTTGTTCAGGTCGTCGCCGGTATGCGACTGGAACTGGGTGATTCGCACATATCCGAAACCGGTATCGAGCGTTCGTGCCTTCACACTCTTGACCTGAATGATGTCGCGCTTCAGCGTAATTCGCAGCGGTTTCTCTTCGCCCTCGCGAACGATGGTCAGAGCGATATCCGTGCCCGGTTTACCGCGCATAAGTTTTACTGCTTCACCAAGCGACAAACCCTTCACCGGGGTTTCGTCCAGTCGAATAATCAAGTCACCGGCTTTTACGCCCGCCCGAAATGCCGGCGTGTCGTCGATGGGCGTAATCACTTTGACGAACCCGTCTTCCATTCCGACTTCAATTCCCAAACCACCAAACTCGCCCGACGTGCTGGACTGCAGGTCTTTATAGGAGTCTTCATCCAGATAGCTGGAATGCGGATCCAGCCCGGTCAACATGCCGCGAATTGCATTTTCCAGGAGCGTCTTGTCGTCCACTGGCTCCACGTAGTCTCGTTTGATGCGCGTGAAAACATCCGTGAAGGTACGCAGCTCTTCCAGTGGCAAACCGGTCGCAACCGGTTCTGACTTTTGTGCGAGAACACCGTGGCCGATGGCCAGCGACACGCCCAAAACAGTGCCAAGCGCCAGAATCGAGAGGTTGCGGTATTTGGGATTCATCCAAGGCTCCAGAAAATAGGGATCGTTAAAGACTTGTAGCGTATTGAAGCACAAAAAACTGAACTATGCCGTGAACCATGCAGGCTATCTTTTGAACCATATCGAGGGATTGTCGGGCTTGCCGTTGTGACGAATCTCAAAGTAGAGAGCAGCGTCTTTGCGGCCACCCGTGTTACCGACAGAGGCTACGACTTCTCCTGATTCGGTCCAGTCGCCGACTTCTTTAACCAGACTTTCATTGTTCGCGTACAGGCTCATAAAACCGTCGCCATGATCCAGAATCAACACCATGCCATAGCCATACAACCAATCCGCGAATGCGACCCGCCCGGCTGCCACCGCACGGACGTCGGCACCCTCGTCGGTATCAATTACCACTCCCTGGGATTTGTTTTGTCCGGCACCACGCGGCGCACCGTAGTTCACGACGATTCGACCCCGCGTGGGCCAGGGCAATTTGCCCTTGAGTTTTGAAAAACGAATGTTCTGGTTCAGGTCCGGTGGAATGTCCGCAAATTCGTTCCGTAGCCGTTCGAGAAGAACCATTAACTGCTTTTCATCCTCACGCAGGTTTTCAAGCTGCTTGGTTTTATCGCGTAAATCGGAATCCAGGCCGTCCAGTATTCCTTTGCGCTCCGTTTGCATTGCAACCAACACACTGCGTTGCGATGCCAGGCGCTCGGTCAGTTTTCCGAGTTCGCCCACTTCAATGGCAATGTCTCGTTCGACCTGATCCAGCTCTTCAAGTTCTTGGTTGATTCCTTCGATTTGTCGCGCACGGGCTGAATCGAAGTAGCGGTAAAACGTCAGTGCGCGGCCCACATTCGAAGGGTCTTCCTGATTCAGCAGCAATTTCAGGTAGTCCTGCCGGCCGACAACGTAGGATGCGCGCACCTGCCGGGCAAGCGCGTTCTGCTGATTGCCAAGACGGCGCTGCAAACTTCGTTTGTCGTCCTTTAGTTCCCGAAGGCGCACTTCTTTCTGTGCCACCTCGCGGTCCGCGCGCCGGATTCGATTTGCGGTATCCGACACCTTTCGCTCGATCGATGCCAGCTGCGCGCGCGCGTCACGGCGTGACTGTTGCGTTCGCGCGATATCATCCTGAAGCACCTGGAGACGATGACGAATATTTTCCAATTGCGCCGCACTGGGCTCCGCGGCGCTGCTTGAGGGCGCGGCGGTTGCGAACGCAAATGCCAAAACAATTGAAAAAAGAAAAGGGCGCGAGGCGTGCCGGCAATGAATTGAAGTCGGATCGTGCTCGCGCGTCACTGCTTCAGGGACACCAGGATGCGACCATCCATTTCCTGCGGGCGGTCAATACCCATCAGATACAACATGGTCGGCGCGACATCAGATAGTGCGCCGCTGTCGGCAATCGTGGCGGGGCGGCCGACATAGACCAACGGCACCGGGTTGAACGTATGCGCGGTATGGGCCTGGCCAGTTGCTTCATTTTGCAGCATCTCGGCGTTGCCATGATCCGCGGTAATGATCAGCTCGCCGCCCTGCTCACGAGTCGCCGCAACGACGCGTTTGAGACAAACATCGATCGTCTCAATGGCCTTTACAGTCGCTTCGTAATTACCCGTGTGACCCACCATATCCGGATTGGCGTAGTTGCAAATGATCACGTCGTACTGGCCACTCTTGATTGCGTCAACGAGTTTGTCCGTCAGCTGCGCTGCGTTCATCTCGGGCTGCAAGTCGTAGGTTGCGACATCGGGCGAGGGGATTAGGATTCTGTCTTCGCCCTCAAACGGTTCTTCTACGCCGCCGTTAAAGAAAAAGGTCACATGCGCATATTTTTCGGTTTCCGCAATGCGCAATTGGTGCAGGCCCAGACTCGCAATATATTCACCA
>DKAR01000080.1 GCA_002450895.1 Proteobacteria bacterium UBA6921 | reverse complement strand
GTCTACGAAGGAATCCCGCATTTGCTGGCGCCGGTCGTCACCGATATGAAGGAAGCCTCCAACGCGCTGCGCTGGTCCTGCGTGGAAATGGATCGTCGCTACCGGCTAATGGCCGCGTTGGGTGTTCGCAATATCAGCGGCTACAACAAGAAAGTCCACGACGCGACCGAGGCAGGGCAGCCAATCGTCGATCCGACCTTCAAGCCCAACGACCCATCGATTCCACCCCGGCACCTCGAGCACCTGCCGTACATCGTTGTCATCGTCGACGAACTCGCAGACATGATGATGGTGACCGGCAAAAAGTGCGAAGAGCTGATTGCACGCCTTGCACAGAAGGCCCGCGCAGCGGGAATCCATCTGGTGCTCGCAACACAGCGACCATCCGTCGATGTCATCACCGGATTGATCAAGGCGAACATTCCCACGCGAATCGCGTTTCAGGTGTCGTCGAAGATCGACTCACGCACAATTCTCGACCAGATGGGTGCGGAAGCCCTGCTCGGGCACGGCGACATGCTCTATTTGCCACCGGGTACGGGTTTGCCCGTCCGCGTTCACGGCGCGTTCGTCGCCGATCACGAAGTGCACAAGGTGGTGAGCAAGCTCAAAGAGAATTACTCGCCACAGTACAACGACGAAATTCTCAATGGCAGCCCGGAAGGCGATGCCGTACTCCCGGGTGAGAAGCCGCCGGAAGGCGAGGGCGACCCTTTGTACGACGAGGCCGTCGCGTTCGTTACCCAGGCGCGACGAGTTTCAATTTCTTCGGTGCAGCGTCGCTTCAAGGTCGGTTACAACCGCGCGGCGCGATTGGTCGAGGACATGGAGCGCGCTGGCGTCGTGGGCCCCATCGAGTCGAACGGTGCCCGTGAAGTCTTGGCGCCACCACCGCCGGACCTGGACTGAGCACCGGCCGACGCCAGAAATAAAACCGCGAGGGAACCCCATGTTGGCGCAATGGAACACCATTTCCCGATTCGTCAGGGTATCGGGGCGCACAATTACAATTCTTGTGAGTGTCATTGCTGTGCTTGCCTTGGGTATTTATGAGAAACCGGCCCTGGCGGGAGCATCGCGCGATCGCCTGGACGCTTTCTTCAAAACGGTCAAGACGATGCGGGCTGAATATCAACTGACAGTGTTGGACCCGAAGAAGAAAGTGACGCAAAACGCCGGGGGAACATTTTTGATGGAACGCCCCAACAAGTTTCGGTGGGACTACAATTCACCCTACGAGCAGGTCATCGTTTCAGACGGGGCGAAAATCTGGGTCTACGACAAGGATCTTGAGCAAGTGACCGTCAAGAAGCTCGACGAGGCACTGGGTAACACTCCGGCCTTGTTGTTGGCTGGATCCCGCAGCCTGGATTCCAGTTTCAAGATTGTAGAAATTAACAGCTCCGATGATGGGCTCGCCTGGGTCGAGTTGATTCCGACCGCGGAAAGTGACTCTGCCTTTTCGTCGCTTCGGTTGGGGTTCGGCCCGAAAAGCGTCGAGGCCATGGAACTCGTCGACAGTTTCGGTCAAACGACGAAAATGAAATTCAAGCATGTTGAAACCAACGTGTCCTTGGCGGCGCAGCAGTTTCAATTCACGCCTCCAGCCGGTGTTGACGTTGTAGGCGATCAATAGGGACGTTTCCGTCAGGCTTTTTTTTTGAGCGAGAAAACCCATGAAAGCTCGAAAACGGATTGACCTGGGCCTGGTTCTGTTTTTTCTGGGCGCGTTAACGAGTCTGTCGGCACACGCGGATCTGGTTCTTGCGGTACATCCATTTCGTCCGGCGACGGCGCTAACCGACGCGTTCGGCCCCTTGACGAAATATCTCAGTGAAAAGTTGGGTGAAAATGTCGAATTGCGCGTCTCGACGGATTACGCCTCACACCAACGCCTCATCGGTACCGACGTGGTCGATATCGCATATCTTGGACCGGCGCCGTTCGTCATCATGACGAAGACCTATGGCAAAAAGCCGCTGCTTGCCCGGCAAGTAATCCATGGAGAGCCGTTGTTCCACGGCAAAATCTTTGTCAGAAAAGACAGCGCGATCCAGAAGCTTGAGGATCTCAAGGGAAAGAAATTTGTGTTTGGAGATCCCGGATCGACCATGGGCCATCTGGTGCCACGCTATATGCTGTGGCAGGCCGGAATTACCGTCGACAAGCTGGCTGAGGTGAAACATGTCAAAGACCACGTCAACGCGACACTCTCGGTTCTCGCAGGGCAGTTTGATGCCGGCGCGGTAAAGGAAGATGTGTTCTTCGAATATGAATCGCAAGGACTGCGCGCGATCGCCACGACGCCGGGTATTTCAGATCATGTTTTCGTGGCCAGTGCAAAACTTCCGATAGAAAAAGTCGAGCAGATTCGCGAAGCGTTGCTCACGATTCTCGAGGATCCTGATGGGCCGGCCATCGTGGGCGCCATTACGCCTGGCGTGACCAACCTCATCCAGGCCGATGAGAAGAATTACGAAAATCTGCGCGAAATCCTGACGAAGCTGGAAGAACTCGGGGTTACTCCTTGATCGCGCGAGGTTCGGCGTCGGTTACCCGCATCAGTCGTAATGCGCTTATTTCCCTGGTTCTATTGCTCATCGTGGTACTCCTGGCGGCGGAAGTCGCGTTGTTGGTCAACCAGCGTCGTTTTGTTTTCGATGAAGTGCGGCAGGAAATGCTTTACCAGATCCGCTTGCTGGGCGAGGTCTCGGTGGAGGCGATTTTGCGTTCTGACTATGAATCGGTTCGAAGAGTTCTCGAGCACTGGGCGACCGATCATCAGGACACAATGAACTTGCGCGCCGAGTTTCCCAACGGTTACGTCCTGATGGACTTTCGGCGTGATCCCACAAAGAGTGGTGAGTTCGATATGGTTCATGATGTCCAGTTCAATGGGCAGGACTTGTTGCGGCTCAGTTTGCGGGTGGATCGCACGGAATTATCAAATCGGGTTACCGACACACTGATTCGCTATTCGGTCGGTGTGACGATGATCGTATTGCTGGTGGGCGGCGCCATCTGGATTGTGCTGCGGCGTACCGCGATTCTGCCGTACGAACAGGAAATCGAACGCCACGAACGGACAGAGCGGGTTCTGAATCGTCGCACGCGCGAACTCGAGGCGCTTAACGAGGAACTCAATTCGTTTTGCTACTCGGTCTCCCACGATCTGC
>DKAR01000212.1 GCA_002450895.1 Proteobacteria bacterium UBA6921 | reverse complement strand
GAACCAGGACACGAAGATGTTCATCAGCAGGGAAGGCTCCTCCTCGGGCTTCGCCTCGATGATCACGCCAGCCTTCAACAGGTCGCTCACCAGCCATGGATCAGAGGGCGAGTAGGTGCTGAACTTCTCGCCCGTGCTCTTGACCCCTTTGAGAACGCGCCCCTCGATGGTCACCTTCGCCACGTGCCCCTGCTTGACCTCTTCGATGAACTGCGAGTAGTCCATCGACTTCTGCGGCGCCTGGCGGGCGCTGAACTGATTGAACACGGTCATCAGCACCAGCGCAATGACGAGCCAGATGGCGACGTTTTTGATCAGATTGTTCAAGGCTGCTCCTCGCCCCTGCACGGGGCACTTGCTAACAATTTCAACGCATTGTAGGCCCGAATAGCGGACCCTGTCAGTTTGTCGCCTTCAAACCCTTGGCGAGAAGGTAGATTTCACTGCTGCGACCGCGTGAGGCGAGTGGCTTGCGCGTCAGCACCTGGCTGAACGACTGACGCAGCACTTCGCGCAATGCCGGGTACCCCTCGCCTTGAAACGTTTTGACCAGCAGACTGCCACCCGGTTTCAGCCATTTGTGGGCAAATTCCAGTGCCAGTTCGGCGAGGTGCATGCCTCGAGCCTGGTCCACCATGCTAATGCCGCTGATATTGGGGGCCATGTCGCTGATCACAAGGTCCACTCGTACGCCACCGAGCGCCGCCTCCAGCTGCTTGAGGGTTGCTTCCTCCCGGAAGTCTCCCTGCAAGAACTCGACCCCCGGAACCGGCGCCATTTCCAGCATATCGACCGCAATCACCCGACCTTTCGGCCCCACCAGATCGGCAGCCACCTGCGCCCAGCCCCCGGGCGCCGCGCCGAGATCGACAACGGTCATGCCCGGGCGGATCAGCCGGTCCTGCTGACAAAGCTCTTTGAGCTTAAAGGCCGCCCGCGAGCGATATCCCTCCTGCCGGGCCTGCCGAACAAAAGGGTCGGTCACATGCTCGCGCATCCATGCCTGACTGGTCTTGCTACGGGCCACTGTCAGCATCCGTTGCTGCGGAGGACAGCGCGATGCCCATCACACTCACACCGGCGCGGCGCCAGCTCCTGAACGGAAAGGCTCATCGCCTGCACTCTGGGGTGATGGTGGGTGACGAGAGTCTCACCCCGGCCGTCGTACCCTCAGCCGTAACGAACGGCGAGGATTTCAAAGGAGCGTAGGCCGCCGGGCGCCTGCACCTCGGCCATATCGCCCGAGTGCTTGCCGATCAGGGCGCGGGCGATTGGGGACGCGACGGAGATCTTGCCGCACTTGATGTCGGCTTCGTCCTCACCGACGATCTGATAGGTCACTTCCTTGCCGTTATCTTCGTCCGCCAGGTCGATCGTTGCGCCAAAAATCACCTTGCCGTTGGCCGCCATTGCGGTGACATCGATGATCTGCGCGTTCGACAGCTTGCCTTCGATATCCTTGATTCGCCCTTCGATAAAACCCTGCTGCTCACGGGCCGCGGCGTACTCGGCGTTTTCTTTCAGATCGCCATGCGCACGCGCTTCCGCAATCGCCTTGATGACGCTCGGGCGCTTGACGCTTTTGAGTTCCTGCAATTCTTCGCGCAGCTTGTCCGCGCCGCGCTTGGTCAATGGCACTTTGCTCATGCTGACAGCTCCTTGTGCAACTCCTGCAACCGGTTCACGGCGGAAACATCCGTGGCGGCCATCGCCATCGCGGTTGCGCGCGCGCCCGCCAGCGTTGTCGTGTAGACAACTTTGTGTTGCAGGGCTTCGCGACGAATCGCAAACGAGTCGGCGATCGACTTCTTTCCTTCCGTCGTATTCACGATAAAATCAATCTGGTCGTTCTTGATCATATCCACGATATGCGGGCGCCCTTCCTCGACCTTGTTCACAACCGAGTGAGGAATTCCGGCTACCTCCAACACCCTCGCCGTGCCCCGCGTTGTACAGATTTCAAAACCCAGTTCGACTAATTGTTTTGCAACTGCGGCCACACCCGGCTTGTCGCCATTGCGAACGCTGACAAATGCCATTCCGCCGCGAACGATTTTTTCGCCCGCCGCCAGCTGCGACTTGTAGTAAGCCTCCGCGAAACTTCGGCCCACGCCCATGACTTCGCCGGTGGAACGCATTTCCGGGCTGAGGATGGGGTCGACCCCCGGGAATTTCCGGAACGGAAACACCGCCTCTTTTACAGAATAGTAGGCTGGAATGATTTCGCGAGTGAACCCCTGAGCCTTAAGGGTCTTTCCGGCCATGCAGCGCGCGGCCACTTTGGCCAGCGGAACGCCGATGGCCTTGGACACGAACGGCACCGTGCGGGATGCACGCGGATTCACTTCCAGGATATAGACCTTGCTGTCCTGAACTGCAAACTGAATGTTCATCAGTCCGACAACACCGATGCCGCGCGCAAGTTTGATCGTTTGGTCGCGCAGCTGTTGCTGAATTTCCTTGGGCAGATCATAAGGTGGCAACGAGCATGCGGAGTCGCCGGAGTGAACGCCGGCCTGTTCGATATGCTGCATGATGCCGCCAATCACGACATCGGTACCGTCGCTCAGCGCATCGACATCCACTTCGATGGCATTGTCCAGAAAACGATCGAGCAGCACGGGAGACTCGTTCGATACGCTGACCGCCTCAGTCATGTAACGCCCGAGTTCCTCATCGCTGTAAACAATTTCCATGGCGCGACCACCGAGCACGTACGACGGACGTACGACCAGCGGATAACCGATTTCATTGGCACCTTTCAGTGCTTCAACGGTGCTGCGCGCCGTGCGATTCGGCGGTTGGAGCAGCTTGAGCTGATCGATGAGTTTCTGGAATCTTTCGCGATCTTCCGCCACATCGATCGCATCCGGAGTGGTGCCGATGATCGGCGCGCCGGCAGCTTCCAGCGCGCGCGCAAGCTTGAGCGGCGTCTGGCCACCGTACTGAACGATTACACCCTTTGGCTTTTCAAGGTGCACAATCTCAAGCACATCCTCGAGCGTCAGCGGCTCGAAATACAGCCGGTCCGACGTGTCATAGTCGGTTGAAACCGTTTCCGGATTGCAATTGACCATGATCGTTTCGTAACCATCGTCGCGCATCGCAAATGCGGCGTGCACGCAGCAATAGTCGAACTCGATGCCCTGGCCGATGCGATTCGGTCCGCCACCCAGCACCATGATTTTTTCGCGCTGCGTCGGTTCGGCTTCGCACTCCTGCTCGTACGTGCTGTACATATAAGCCGTCGTTGCCTTGAATTCTGCGGCACAGGAATCCACGCGCTTGTACACCGGTCGAATTTTCAGTTGATGGCGTCGCGCGCGAACGTCGTCCTCTTTCACATTGAGCAGGATCGCCAGGCGGCGATCCGAAAACCCTTTGCGCTTGAGCGAGCGAAGTGCGCTTTCGTCGATGGATTGCAGTGACTGCGAACGCAGCGCCGCTTCATCCTTGATGACGTCTTCGATAAACGCCAGGAACCATGGATCGATCGCGGTCATTTCATACAGCATCTCGATCGACATGCCGAAGCGCATTGCATCGGCCACATAGAGAATGCGTTCCGGTCCCGGTTGGCGCAGTTCCTGGCGCAATTTGTCGCGCGCATCCTCCGCGCTTAAGTCAACGCGCTCGGTGAAGCCGTCGATTCCGATTTCCAGGCCGCGCAAGGCTTTCTGCATCGATTCCTGGAATGTGCGCCCGATGGCCATCACTTCGCCAACGGACTTCATTTGCGTGGTCAATCGCTTGTCAGCCTGCGGAAATTTCTCGAAGGCAAAACGTGGAATCTTTGTAACGACGTAGTCGATGGTGGGCTCAAACGACGCCGGTGTCGCGCCGCCGGTGATATCGTTCTTCAATTCATCCAGGGTGTAGCCCACCGCCAGTTTGGCTGCGACTTTCGCAATCGGGAAGCCCGTCGCTTTCGAAGCCAGCGCCGAGGAACGCGACACGNNCGCATGATCTGGTATTCCTTGTCCGTCAGCGTCTGCGCAGGCGCCACAGTGATGGAGTCGCCCGTGTGAACGCCCATCGGATCGAAGTTTTCGATTGAACAGATGATGATGCAGTTGTCCTTGCGATCGCGGACCACTTCCATCTCGAATTCTTTCCAGCCGGTCAGGCATTCCTCGATCAATACTTCACTGGTCGGCGACAGATCCAATCCACGTGCGACAATTTCGTCGAATTCATCCTTGTTGTAGGCGATACCTCCGCCGCTGCCGCCCAGCGTAAAGGACGGGCGAATGACGGTTGGAAATCCGATCTGTGCCTGAACCTGAATCGCCTCTTCCATCGAATGCGCAACCGCCGCACGCGGGGTTTCGAGGTTGATGCTACGCATGGCCTTGCGGAACAACTCGCGATCTTCGGCCTTGTCGATGGCTTCGCGTGAGGCACCGATCAATTCCACGTTGAATTTTTCCAGCACGCCTTCGCGCGCGAGATCGAGTGCTGTATTCAGCGCGGTCTGCCCGCCCATCGTCGGGAGCAACGCATCCGGCCGCTCCGCCTCGATGATGCGAGCAATCGTCTGCCATTGGATGGGCTCGATGTAGGTTGCGTCAGCCGTACCCGGATCGGTCATGATCGTCGCAGGGTTCGAGTTCACCAGCACCACGCGATAACCTTCCTCGCGCAACGCCTTGCACGCTTGCGCCCCGGAGTAGTCGAATTCGCACGCCTGTCCGATCACAATGGGACCGGCGCCGATGATCATGATGCTTTTGATGTCAGTGCGTTTTGGCATGATCCGTTACCGCGTATTCCGAATGTCTTTGATGAAACAGTCGAACAGATGACCGATGTCGTGTGGCCCCGGGCTCGCCTCGGGATGCCCCTGAAAACTGAACGCATACTTGTCGAGCCGGCGCACGCCTTGCAGCGATCCGTCAAACAGGGATCGATGTGTCGCCGTCAGATTCTTCGGCAAGGTTTTTTCGTCGACGGCGAAACCATGATTCTGGCTCGTGATCATCACGCGCTTGGTTGCGAGATCAAGCACCGGGTGGTTGGCGCCGTGGTGACCGAATTTCATCTTCACGGTCTTGGCGCCACTGGCCAATGACAGCAACTGGTGTCCCAGGCAAATCCCGAACACCGGCGCCTCCGATTCGACAATTTTGGCAATGGCTTCGATCGCGTAGGTGCACGGTTCCGGATCGCCGGGGCCGTTGGAGAGAAAGACCCCATCCGGCTTCAGTTTCATTACCTCCTGCGCGGAGGTCTGGGCCGGCACCACGGTCAGTCGGCATCCGCGATCGACAAGCATGCGGAGAATGTTGCGTTTGACACCGTAATCGTAAGCCACGACGTGCAACGGCAAATTCTCGCTGGCAGGGACTACATGCCCCTTGCCCAGTTGCCAGCTGCCTTCGGTCCATTCATAGGTCTTGCGCGTAGTTACTTCTTTAGCCAGGTCCATTCCCTTTAATCCCGGAAATGCCCGTGCTGCCGCAAGCGCCGCTTTCTCGTCGATTCCGTCGCCGGCAACGATGCAACCGTTCTGCGCGCCTTTATCGCGCAAAATGCGCGTCAGGCGACGCGTGTCGATGTCCGCAATCGCCACGGTCTTGTGGTCCCGCAAATAGGTATCGAGATCGCGCTGCTTGCGGAAGTTGGACGCCAGTAACGGCAGGTCACGGATAACCAGCCCGGCCGCCTGCACGCCCGGCGCTTCTTCGTCTTCGTCGTTGGTGCCGACATTACCGATGTGTGGGTAAGTCAACGTGACAATCTGGCGCGCGTAGGAGGGATCGGTGAGTATTTCCTGATAGCCGGTCATGGCG